>CAYFYU010000001.1:0-20277 GCA_964347455.1 uncultured Spirochaetota bacterium
AGCGGCTGTAAATGCCAAAAACAAAAGTATGGGTTTTTCACCTATACATTGCGCAACTATTAAAGGAGGTGACAAAATTATTAAAATACTCACTTCTAATAGGGCAGATGGTAATGATCAGATATGTAATGCACCACCCTTCGATGGGGTAGTCACATAAGTATCTTGATCCTCCATTATCTTCAATGAAAGAAAGGTTAGCAGATCTTTGTTGATCAAGTCTAATATCCTTATGCATTATATCTAGTCGGATGATTCAGCATAATCTGTTTTTGTAAGTTAGGTCCTATAGGTGTTGACCGAAAGACCTGCTCCCGTGAGAAATACTCTCTCTATATATTCGAAGTTCTTACTTTCATTCAGAATAGTGAAGGCTCTTTACAGGTATACGACAATGTTAGAAATAGGGAATCGATTTTTATTGGTATGGAAACCGCCACGGAAGCGGCTTGTTGGGGAATTTTCACTATTCCTGGCGCTCCACATCATACCCTCTTCTTTTATTCTATTTCAACCTCCTTTCGCATGAGATCAATTATCAGTTTGTTTCTACTTATTCCTCTCTTCCCACAGGGTATCTTGAAATCCTTGTTGATATCTTCAATCACATTTCATATCATGACTGACTTCATGCTAGCATTATTTAGCTTTATAACTATGCTGTTAATTATAAAAAACACTCCGCCCTTAGTTTAATTCGTTTGCTTGACAAACGCCGGTCCGGGTACTAAAATACACACGGTCATATTCAGAGATGTCATAATATACGTACGTAGGAGGGAGGTATCATGACAGACCAGCCCGAGAACGCTGGGAAACCCAGAGGCGCACCAGTGAGGTCGTATAGTACCGGATTTCGGTTCGACGAGGATCCAATCTCGGAAGGCGGGATTTGGATCAACGGCAGAAAAGATGGGATCGACTGGACAGACGTCGTTGTAAAGAACGGGGTGGCCTATGGAGGGATGAGCAGGATGAATGTCGCGGAGAGTCGTGTCGAGCAAGGCAACCTCGAGGTTTCGGCCTCTGATGGAGTTACCCCTATAGGAGATTACGATGATCCAACAGCAGTACTCGCAGGTGCATGGGGAAAGAACCAGCATGGGAAGGCAAAGGTGTTTAGCAAAAATCAGACGGAGAAATATTTCCAAGAAGTTGAAATACGCCTACGTAGCACAATAACACCGCATAGTTGTACAGGTTACGAGGTATTCTGGAGGTGCCTTAAGACAGAAAACGCCTATGCGGAAATCGTGAGGTGGAATGGTGAAATCGGAGATTGGACCTCACTACAAAGGTTCACTGGCTCACAATATGGGGTTCAGGACGGAGATGTGGTTGAGGCAACTATTTTCGGCAATGTCCTTAAAGGCTTTATTAATGGAGTAGAGGTAATTTCTGCCACCGACGACACCTTCGACACGGGCAGCCCGGGAATCGGGTTCAATTTCGGTGTCGGTAACACCAACGTCGACCATGGGTTCACCTTCTTCGAGGTGAATACCTACGACGATTAACCTTTCTACGGTAACTTATGCATGTTTAACTTTTTTCTTAATGAAAGAGGAGTTTCAACACGAAAAGTTAATACACGTGCCTCTTTGTAAAACGAAGACGTACAGCAGGATGCTCCGCGAACTTTCAACTTAATGTCTTGAAGAACGAACAGTCTCGTTAGACGAGATATAGGTAACTGTGGGGAGGTCACCCCTCCAGTTATATTTCAATTACTTCCCTATAATCATTAATGAATACTTCAGCTCCAGTAGATGTAATTAACGCGCCGTCTTCAAACCTTAAACCAAACTCATCATCTCCAAGAAAGATGTCAACCTGAAAAGTCATACCTTCCTCTATAACATAATCACTATCAGACTCTAAAAATGGGTGTTCACACTCCATCACTCCGGTACCATGACATGGACCATATAAAAAGTAATTGGAAAAACCTTTGCTTACTAAGAAGTCCCAATATGTCTCAAATACTTTTTTAGCTTCGATCCCGGGTTTCAATGTTGAAATGACTTTTTCCTGGGTTGCAATTCCAATATTCACTAATTTCTTATACTTTTCGGGCATTTTTCCAATAGATAAAGGTCTACCAATACTTGATGAATAATTCCCATATCTACAACCAAAACTGAGTTGAATCGGTTCATTTTTCATAATAATTTTGTGAGTAGCTCTACTAATTGCTTGATTTGTCCTATTTCCAGACAATACATATGGAGCAAAGGCAAAATTTTCTGCTTTATTCCTAAATATTTCAGCTGCAATAAAACCTGCAACTTCTATTTCCTCCATTCCTGCTTTTACATTATTAATTGCTGTTTCAAAAGCTTTTAGGGTTATCTGGGAGGATTGCTTCAAGAGCTCAATTTCATTTGCTGTCTTTTTCATTCTAATGTTTATCATAATGTCATCTGCTTTTACAACTTCAGCAGACTCTGAAGCGCTTACAATAGCTTCATATACTGGAAGGGCAATTATCTGAATACCTGAAATGCCGATCTTTTTAACTTTTTTACCATTTAAAACATAATTAAAAATCTCACTATATGTGTCAAGTCTCTCATTTGGATAATTTGGCTCAGAAGACTCCCTATGTTCTTTGACCTTAAAAATCTTATCAATAGTGCTGAATTCTCTGGCAAAAGTCTCAGATTCAGGTCCTATTACCAGAGCCGTTTCTCCCTCATTAGGTATTACAACAGCACCTGTTTCAAATTGTGGCCAGTAATTTGAAAGATAAATCAGATTCTGAGGTTCGCAATCAGTCCCAAATACAACTAGAATATCAATATCTCTTTTTTTTAAAGTATCTTGGATTTTATTAATTCTATTCTTATAATCAGTAATAGGTATCTGCTTAATCATTATTTCTCCTCTCGTCTTTATTATTTAATTTAGTATCAGTTAATACTTGCTATGATCGTTTTCTCTCCCTCAAACTAAAAGATACAGCGATAATTATTATCAAACCCCTAAATACCATCTGCAACGCTATGTTTAAATTCATGAGCACCAAACCGTTGGCTATCATTCCCATTATTAATGATCCGACGACAGAACCTACACAAGTACCTTTTCCACCCGAAAGACGAGTACCACCAATAATTACAGCCGCTATCACAAGCAAAAGATCAGCTTGACCAAGAGTGTATCTTGCACCTTCTAGCCTACCGGTATAAAGAATTCCAGCAAAAGAAGCAGATAAACCACTAATAATAAAAACAGCTATCTTGATCCTATCTACATTGATGCCTGTAAATAATGAGGAAATCTTGTTTCCACCAGTTGATAAAACACTTCGCCCAAATGATGTTTTTTTAAGAAAAATTTGACCTATAATCAAAAATACCAGTGTCCATATTAGTAGAATGGGAATCCCAACAACCTTGCCGTTACCAAATATGAAATTAAAAGTATCATTTGTTACAGGAACAGCTTCCAAATTTGTAATCCATCTTGCAAGACCAGCAACTATTGTCATCATACCTAAAGTAATTAAGAAAGATGGAACCCTTATCTTTGTGACTATAATACCATTTATAAATCCAATAGCTGCTCCAATACTAAGACCGGCGAGCATAGCTAACCACATATTTAGATCTATTCTAAGTGATATTGCTGTTACCAAAGCCGATAATGCAACGATAGAACCAATTGACAAGTCAATTTCACCTGCTGACAGAACAAATGTTGTTCCAATTGCCATTAAGGAAATCATGGCGGTTTGACGTGTTATATTTAATAGATTCTGACCCGATAAGAATCCTTTATCAAAAAGAATTGTTGAAAAAAGAATAAATATACCAATAAAGCTAATATACACAACAAAATCTGATATCCTAAATCTAATAGTTTTTAGATTACTATCCCTCAAAAATACCACCTTTATCCTTACTACTGAATCTTTTCCAGAAGCATCTCTTTTGAAATATTTACTTCTTTACTACAATCAACAATTCTGTCAATATTGCCCTTTTTTAATACCAAGATTCTGTCACAAAAGGATATCATTTCGTCAAATTCTGATGATATAAAGATTACCCCATTACCAGATTTCACAAAATCACTAATAATATTCATTATTTCATTTTTAGCTTGTATATCGATACCAAAAGTTGGATCATCCAATAATAAAATCTTGGATTCAGTCATCAAACTTTTTGCTACCACTACTTTCTGCTGATTCCCACCTGATAGGAATTTAACAACTTGCCAAAATCCTACTGCTTTTATATTAAACTTTTTTATATAATCATTTGTAATCTTAGTTGCTTTTTTATCATTAATAAAAATAAAGCTCAATATTTTATTTATCATTGAAAATAATAAATTCTCCTTTACTGAGAAATCTATTACTAGACCTTGTTCTCTTCTATCTTCAGGAACAATGGCCAGACCTTCACGTATAGCATCGCTGGTAGAATTAATACTTACTCTTTTTTTATCTATTATTATTTCACCTTTACTTTTTTTATGTACTCCAAAAATTGCATTAATTATTTCACTTCTCCCACTTCCTAATAAACCTGCAATCCCAAATACTTCCCCGTGCCAAACCTTAAATGAAATCCCTTTCACAACGTTGCCAACTTCCAGATCATTAACTTCTAAAAGAGGGGATTTGCTTCTGTCTATCTGACTTTTTCTTCTAGAGACTTGAAATTCTTGGTCTTTACCGGTCATTTTAACTATTACTTCTTTCAAGTTTGTATTCAAAATCTTTTCTTCAAGAACCCTATTCCCATCCCTTAAGACCGTCACTCTATCACAGATCTTAAAAATTTCTTTTAAATAATGTGATACAAATATTATAGAAATACGTCTTTTCTTTAATTTGTTCATTACTTTAAAAAGTGATTCAATTTCATGAGAAGAAAGAGATGCTGTTGGTTCATCCATAATTAATATTTTCGGTTCATGAGATAGTGCTTTTGCAATCTCTACTATTTGCTGGGATCCTGTACTCAGATTTTCTATATACTCCTTAGGATCTATGTTTTCCACATCTAGTTCTTTTAAAATCTTAACAGTATTTCTTTCAATTTCTGTATCTTTTAATAAGCCAAAAATGTTGTGTGATTCTTGTGTTAAGAATATATTTTGTGATACTGTTAAAGATGGAACAAGGCTGAATTCCTGGAAAATCATACTAATACCCTTTTCCCTTGCTTGAATTGGGCTATTGTATTCTTGTTCCTTTCCAAAAATTTTTATTTTTCCACTATCTTTTCTTTCGACACCGTTTAAGATTTTCATCAAAGTTGATTTACCTGCACCATTTTGTCCCACTAGCCCATGTATTTCACCGATATCTAAGGTAAAATCAACATTATGAAGTACTTCAACAGTGCTAAATGATTTAGAAATATTGACCATCTCAAGTGCTAGATCTTTCATAATGTTTATTTCTTATTTATTTTAGTAATAAAATTAATGAGAAGATTCTTAAAAAAGCATGAGGAACAATATTGTTATTTCTATTTAAGAACCTTCTCATTTTTTCAAATGATGAATGTTTTTCCTTAGTTCAAAATATTAATCAATTATTTTGCAAATTCAGCTATTTCTGGAGGTGGTGGAGTACCTACTGTTGGCTCCCAAAGCTCTATGACATTTTTAGCTGTAATAGGATAAGCAGGCACGGTTAAGAAATATGGAACATCTTTTCCCAGATAATCATAAGCCGCCATCATAACCGCAGTACGACCTAATTCTGCTGTTGATTCTACTCCTAACCCATAAACATTGCCTCCTTCTAGCATATCACGAGCAGTCAAAACACCCAGATCATAAGATACTATTTTGATATCAGGTCTGTCAGCAGCTTTACATGCTGATATGACAGATACGGCTGGCGTATCGTATGGTGCAATAATTCCTTTAATATCTGGGTGTTGAGTAATCCAAGCTGCGGCAGCTTGTTCGGCATCTTCAGGTGTTACAATCCCTTTTTGCAGTATTTCTATTTTAGGATATTTAGATTTAAGAGTTAATACAGCGGCATGACATCTTGTATTTGCATTATATAGTAGGAAATCTAAGTACAGTAAACCAATTTTACCTTTTCCTCCTACTGCTTCCGCCATTAATTCGGCGACAACTGTACCTAGATTAACTAAATCAGCTGTAACCACTCCTGCATAGTCATCCGGATGTTTAAATCCAGCAGGAATCTCATCAACAAACGAACTTATTATCCCTTGGTCAGCAACCCTTCTAAAAACTTCGCCCTCCCCAACAGGATCACTAAGCATAGCTAGTATTATATCCACTTCTGCTGACATAGCTGCTTCAGCAGCTGCTATTTGTACTGCCGGATTCCAATCTGCAACATCTTTTATTACTAATTCCATACCAAGGTCTTCCATTGCCATTTCTGACCCTCTGACTATTCCTCGCGCCCATTCACCCAGATCTGATAAAATCCAAGCTACCTCTAAATTTGCGTTTCTTATAGTTTCTTTTTCATCTTCTGTTAGATCTAGTCTTGCAGTAGAAGCTTTGATGCCATCTGGACTTTTTGTGTAAAACTCATCTAGTGTAACAGTCCCCCAATGTTCATATGTTCGGGGGGGTTCCTCTTCTACTTCTTCTTTTCCTGAACCAATAAATAGTATCGAGCTTACACTCACGATCGCAAATAATACAATCAAATATCTTTTCATTTTAATCACCCCTTACACCTTTTTCTAAAATTTTATACAACACCATCGAGATTTTTTTAAAGCTTACGTGCAGTAAACTTAAGCAAATCTCATTTTTTTTCATATAATTTTTAACCTCCTTATTTTAATTAATATTATTAAGTACTTTTTTGGCTCACCTCCCTATTTGACCAAACTTGATTTCAAATCAGTTTCTTTTATGTGGAACAACAACAACTTTCATGCACCTATTTGGATCAGTTACTATGTCCATATTATTTACAATTTCATTTAAGCTCATTTCATGGGTAATTAGTTTTTCAAATGGGAATTGATTAGAATAACTATCCATCACTTTTAGAACCGGTTCCCAATTGTTGCCGCAGTGATATAGACCATGTATATGTAAATTCTTAGAAGATATATGTTGTGTAACATTTAAGTTTACCGTTTGTTCCATATCAACCCAATTTCCAACTTCTATAACTGTGCCTCCCTTTCGTACCGTTTCAAGTGCTTCAATAAATGTCTCTGGATTTCCTGCAGATTCAATTACTAAATCAGGTCCTATCCCTCCTGTTAACTCCTTAATTTTTTTGATCCTTTCATTTACGGACATCTTTTCTGCATTTATGAGATAATCTGCAAATAACATTTTTGCTATTTCCAATCTATTCTCCGCAAGATCTGTGGCAAATATTTCTCCAGCACCATGAATTTTTGCCATTATTCCATGCAAAATCCCCAAGGGTCCATTTCCAAGAATTGCCACAGAATCTCCTGGACCGAAGCCTTCCTTTACTGCGGGATATGGTTTGGTGGCTCTTGCAAGAGCACTGTAAGCAACTGCCATTTCTTCTACAAAAACAGCCACCTTAGTGGTCATTTTTTCAGGAATTTTGAAAAGCACTGAATTGGGAAATACATACATATATTCTGCAAAACCTCCTCTTAAATGGGGTTCTATATCTGCTCTGGGATAAACCCCATAGGCCATAACCTGATTTTCACAAGTAGTGTTATCGTATTGATTATTACAATACCAACATTTTCCACAGTTAACTTCAACTGCAATAGCTACTCTATCTCCTTCTTTTAGATGTTTTCTGTTTGATTCTAAATTATTAGCAGCATTTTCTCCAATCTCTACAATAGTTCCAATAATTTCATGCCCATTTATCATTGGAAATAATGACTTTCCACGAACCTTCGTAGCATCGCCTTTAAAAATATGTTTATCTGTGCCGCATACTCCACACATTTCTATTCTTAATATAGCTGAATCCTTATCTATTTTTGGATAAGGATATGTACGAACCTCCATTTTCCCAGGATTTACCATTACTGCAGCTCTTACTTCTTTCGACTTATCAAATTTCATTCTAAATTCCTTCATTTTTAACTGGATTACTGTTAATAACGAAAAAAAAATTCATATTTATTCTAATGTCTAAAATTTAATTTTTTGATATGTTAATACTTGACTCCCTAACAATCAGTCTAGGCTTAAGAATAATATTTTGTGAAGGTTCTTTAAAACCTGCAAGCCTTCTGAAAATCAGGTTTGCAGCATTTGTTCCTATCTCGCCTTGAGATAATGCAACGGTGGTAACCTTGGGTTTCAATATAGATGTCGTTCTGATATTATCCATACCGGTGATACTAATATCTTCAGGTATCCTTATATTTTTCTCATCAAAAGCTTGATACAAACCAAGTACTATCAAATCCGCACTTGCACATATTGCTGTAGGAGGGGTCTTCATTTTTGCAAACTCAAGACCGGTTTCGTAACCGATGGTGGTACAATATTTTTCAGTTGTCATTACATATTTTTCTTTAACTGATAACCCAAACTCATTCATAGCAGAGCAAAATCCTTTAAATCTTTCACAACCTGTATGTGTATTTAAATCATGTCCTATAAAACCTATTTTTTCATGTCCCTGCTCGATCAAATGCCTTGTGGCAATATAAATCCCCTTATTAGTATCAACTCCAAAATAATCAAAAAGGCCTTCTCCTCCCTTAATTCTGTTTTTACACATACTGCTTAAGATTACTGGCATATTTAATTTTTCAATCTCTTTAATATGCTCTTCCGAAAAATTTAAAGAAACCATAATCAAACCATCTATGAAGTTTCTCTTAGCATTTCTTATTACTTTTAATTCTTCTTCAATATCATCTTCAGTCGATTCTATAATAAGAGAATACCCATTTTTCTTAGCGACAGATTGTATTGCCGATACCATATCGCTGTAGAATTCATCTGCAAGGTATGTTACTGAAAGCATAATCTGCTTTGTCTTCAATGTTTTTAAATATTGAGCACCAATATTCGGCGAATAATTTAATAACTCGGCTGCATCTTTTACTTTTTCTATTGTATCTCTTTTTATATCTCCTTTATTATTTAGAGCTCTTCATACAGTCGAGGCAGATAGATTTAAATATTTCGCAACATCATAAATTGTTGTTGCATTATTTTTTTGTTGCTTCATAATTTATCCAAATTTTTAACAACCGCTTCCCGCAACCGATTGCCGCAATCGATTGATTTTGGCATTTTAAATCACAAACAATAAACTTGTCAAGTCTTTTGCAATCGATTCACTAGATGACAGCAGTTATTGTTTGTATTATTCTCTTTTAAATCTAAAAACCTTACCAAATATGGTGTTTTTTAATTGCAAGCTGCTAACCTCTATCAAAGGACAGGCAGTAAGACAATACCTTGTTTCAAGCTCATTTCACGATGAGGTCCTTAGGTAAATTCGGTATTATCAAGTCGGATGAAGTGCTGTTCGAGAATGACAACAAGAAGACGATCTTGATGGCGTCCAACCACCGACCACTGTGGACTGAGTTTGATGTGAGTGTGAATGATAAATAAATATAATAGCGCTTGACAAGATATCGTTCTGACATTATTGGGTATATAAAAGAGTGAATAGATATTTGTGAGGTGTGACCCGTTCAACAATTGGGCTTTTTTGTGTGGCATTTATTATGCCTCTATGAATCACAAATTATAACTCTTACTTTAAAACAATTGCTCCCAAACAGCTGCAACCCCGCGTTGAGGATGTGAGCCTGTTCGGAGCAAAGACGTGGTATTGAGGAGACCTAAATTACGGTCAACGATCGATGCAGCTTCTATTTTACAGTGGCGCTTAGCTTAAACTTTTATCGTGTGAGCAAAACAAATCGGACGAAGAGTGTTTACTATTATTCTCCTCACCAACATTACAATTAATTGGAGGTTCGATTACAATGGCAAGCATGTTCGTAAGACATAAAGTGGCAGACTATACCAACTGGAAGCGTGAATACGATGCATTTGATAAGAAGGCACGCGGTGTCACCGCCGCCAGTGTCTATCACGATGCCGATGATCCCAGCACCATAATTGTTACACACAGCTTTAAAGACATCAGTACGGCGAAGGAATTTGCCAACTCCGAAGATCTAAGATCGACAATGGATCGAGCAGGGGTGCAAGGAAAACCGGAAATCTGGTACGGCGAAGACATCGAGCACACATAGGACAGCTACCTGCTAGTCCAAGTCCTAATTGAAAATTGGCTGCCATCTCTTGGAAGAGCGAGTATTCTCTTTGTGTTTATATTCAAGTCATGAGTATATTCCACGATGCCAGCCGGAGACAGCTTAAGATTTATTGCAGTGCACAATCCGTGAGCGACAACACATATGCCTGCACGGCGCACCGCCTCTCTATCCTGATAACGTGATATACTGGGATCTGAAGGACGGTAAGAGCAATACCCTCACCGCCGGCCCTGAAGCTATTTCGTTTCATGATTTTGCAAATACGTCCTCGAGGGTGTTGAGCAAAGATGTCAAATACATATGCGAATGGGGTGAGGCATCGCTTGAGTCTATGGTAGGCTTGGGATTTCCGGGGTGGATTGCCTAAGGTGACGTTGAGTTACCGGAAGGCTTTGGTGAGAATTTTGCAAACAGCCCTACAGACAATGTAGCGATCCTTCCTTTGATCATTCAACTTGCCAAAACGATCCACTCGCGTTTGTGAAGGTATTCAAAATAAATCAACAGAGTGTGGCGGTCCTCCTGCTGCTCACGCAAAATTAGCTGAAATACAAGCAGCGTCCAAACAATTAGAAAGCGTAATAGTTCGTACTCCACTTATTCCACTGCATTCATAGGGTAAAACGTTTGCAATTTTCATCAAGCCAGAGGCCTTGCAACCAATAGGATCCTACAAAATAAGAGGTATAGACAACTAACAGATAACGTGCATTCCGAAAAACAACTACTAAAGAACATCATAAATACAGATAATTAGCATGTTGTGAATAAGACATGTACCTTTAACTATACTAATAAGGTGTGACCGGCTCTTAGCACACAGGTACTCGTCCAAATCGTAGTAAAATATCTCGATTGACCCCTGCCCTGCCGTATCCCTAAACAATCTATTTTGTACTAAATCCAGCTTCGGAAATTGTCTGGTTGCCACTCTCTTCGATCGCAAGGACTTCAAATTCATAGGATGAATTACTTTCCATGAACTCTTTTGGCACTGTCACACTCGTCACTGTGGCCGGAAGATAAACGCTGAAGATAGATTCCGTGAATCCCTGCGGGAATACCGGTGCTTTATCCAGCTCAACAATGACCTGATAACCAACGATGGTGACAGCCTGGCCATTGATGTCCTGGGTTACGGGATTCCACGCAACAACCGTCGCGTTCGGATCGATGTTGGTCGCACCAACCGCTGGATTTGTGAGCACCGGCCCGGATGGGATCGTGTGGGTAAGGGTGGCTGTCACCGTGCTGGATACACCATCCACCATATCGCCTGTAAACGTATACGTTCCCTCAGGCAGGCGTTTAAGCACCTGGCTAATGGGGACCTCAGCGTTTTCGGGCTCCGCAGTTTCATAGAACAGCTCGGTCAGACCAAAGTCAAACAGGCCGCCCTCGGCATTTACCGTCAATATCGGTGTGCCGTCAGGTCCAGCGATGGTGAGCTGGTTCCAGGGATCACCGTCGACAAAACCCTGGAACCCGGTGTTCCGATCGGTGGAATTGTGTTCGATCAAAAGCTTTGCCTGTTTGAGCTCTGGTGTTTCTGACTCTGGCTCTTCCACCTTCGTGCACCCGGCACCGGTCTCGAACGCTGCTGAAGAGATTGTCTGGTTGCCACTGGATTCGATCGCCAAGACTTCGTACTCGTAACAAGCATCGCTACGCAGAAACTCAGGTGGGACTGTCACACTCGTGGTTGTTGCAGGCACATGAACGCTAAAGATCGGTCGAGCAAATCCTTTCGGAAACAATGGTTCTGCAACTTCCTCCACAATAACCTGATAGCCGGCTATGGTCACAGCCAATCCGTTAATGACCTGCGTAACCGGTTCCCAGGAGATGACGACATTATCCGGATCCACCCCAGTTGCACCGTCTTGGGGGCTGTTAAGCACGGGTCCTTGCGGTATGTTGTGTGAGAAGAGAGTCGTGATAATGCTGAAGCCCTCATCAACAATATCACCGGTAAAGGTGTATACCCCAGCAGTCAGGCGTGCCAGCACGTGTTTGATTGGTACCTCGGCGTTTTCCGGCTCTGAGGTCTCGAAGAAAAACTCAGCCAAACCAAAGTCAAGCAGGCTACCAGCGGTATTCACCGTCACTATCCGGTCGCCTGCAGGTCCAGAAATGGTAAGTTGGTTCCAGGGCTCGCCATCGGCAAAGCCCTGAAAACCGGTGTCCTCGTCAGTCGCATTGTGCTCAATTAGCAGCTTGCCCTCCTCAAGGGCGTCTCCCCCGCCGGTACAAGCTGCTAAAACGAGCGACACGCTTAAAGCAAGAAAGAAATACGGTGTGAGCTTTACGATTATTGCCAGGCCTCTCCGCTTTCTCACGTCAACTGGTAGAATCTTGTTTGTAATACTCATTTTACATACTCCCATAAAATGGATTGACTACACATCGTCTATAAGTGTCATTGTAATTCCTGAAGTTGACCAGTATATTACCCGGACATTATATTTTGGTAATCATCCGCGCAGGGTAGATGGTTTTTTAGATGGTAGAGCGGCTTTGATCGCATCTTATGAAGTGTTTTATTATAAGAAGCAGAGTATTGGATCGAAATTACCGAAAATCACATCTAAATTCTCAGATGAAATGGATCCCACCTACAATGTCTCTAACATATACCTACGCCAGAAGACTGCCACGAAATGCCCATCATAAGATCTGAATCTGGTAAGGCATCATTGTGATCCATAATAATCCCGGCATATAAGAGCTCTTCACAAAGGTCAGCATAATGGAAAATATTATATAACAAAAAGTAAAGTGGTGAATCCCCACGATTTGTTCTTTACTCACCAGAAAATGCCACTCTCACTACCATAAAACTACCTAAAGCTACTTGTGGAAAATTATCACAAAGGTGAGGCTGGTAGACTATTTCTGAATGTACAATTACATTTTCTAAAGTTTACGTTTGGAATGTAATGACAGATCAAAAAGATGCCTTGAATATGAATATGTCGCTATATTACAACTCTTATCAAGTATTTCGAGAGAGGTTAAAAAAATGACATGGATTTCTATTGTCGGGTATATTGCATCACTTTTTACCGCCATAACTTTTTATACGAGAACAATTATTCCATTGAGACTATTTGCTATCTGTAGCAATGTATTTTTTATTACTTATGGATATTTTGGTAAACTCTATCCAGTATTAATACTCCATCTCTTTCTTTTACCTTTGAATATAATTCGATTGCTTCAGATGAAAAAATTAGTGAATAAGGTTCGTGAGTCTTCAAGAGGTGATACTTCAATGGATTATCTTGTTCCCTACATGACAAAAGGAAAGTTTACGAAAGGGGAAACGCTTTTTAAAAAAGGAGATGTTGCTGATAAGATATTCTATATAACTAAAGGAATAGTGAATCTCATTGAAATTGATAAAAAAGTAAGTAGTGGGGATATTATTGGTGAAATAGGTATTTTTTCACCTTTCAAAGAGAGAACAGCAACAGCAGTTTGTGAAGATGAGTGTGAAATATTTACTATCAAAGACGAAACGATAACACAGCTTTTTTTTCAAAATCCTTCGTTCGGATTATATTTAATACAGCTTGTTTGCAAGCGATTCAGTGAAAAAAATAATTAGTGGTTTAATAATTTATGTACAGCCGCCACCGATATTAGCTTATTGAGCTTCACATTTCTCAAATCATCCCCCTTACCAAATTACATGAATAATTTCCCTGCTTTATTGTGATTAAAGAAGTGAATGTAAAGAAATTATTTTTCCAGGTGAATAACTTCATTATTACAACTTACCGGATTGCAACTTTTATCGATTTTTAAAATCAGAATCAAAAAACATAAATCTATTAATACAGAAAATTAACTGATTTTACTTTCATTTTATATCAACATAAGTTGAGACCCATTACAAGTAAATGACTGGTGAGTGGTTTGATTAATTTGTTATATGAGAATGAATTATAAGATCGAGTAATATGGCATACTAATTGCTTTAAAAGGAAAAGAACCCAATGATTTTATTTTAGTTCAGAATAATATAATTTTTTCTACCAAACATGAACTAAAAACATACATGGAAAAATATTAACTCAAAGAGGAGGTAGAATAATGAAAACCAAAACCTCGGTTTCAATCTCAACTTTCATTTTTATTGTACTCATAATCATCGGAGGCTGTGCAACAACAAGCAGAATTACAGAACCCTATAATGCAGATAGTACACTTTTAGTGGGACGTATTATGTTGACGTGCACAGATTTTCCAAACCAGTGGCATGTAAATGGAGAACATACAAATGGAATAGAAGTGAATCTAAGGCATATGTCAACAAATAAAGTTGTTTCAGCTAAAGCTAGAGGCTACGATGGGTTGTTTTACCTAATAAATCCGGCTATTGGTAAGTATAGAATTGAGCGGTTTACTTTAGAAACTGGTGGTTCAAGATATAGGATAAATCTTCAGTATGCACCTCGGAAAGACACGTATTTTAATGTGGAAAGCAACTCTGTAAACAATTTAGGTGATATAGAGTGGTATGAAAAATGTGAAGCCGAGGCTTCCAAGGAGTATACACCAGGGGGTTCTTATACCACGTTAATAACAACGGAATCTCACAATTATAAACATAATTATGCCCAACTAAAATCATGGTTCACAAAAACGTATCCTGATAGTGGCTGGAATAATATGAATTGGAACAATGCTTTCATGATTTCTGATTAAAAATTTACAGAGGAGGGAATCAAATGAAGATCAAATTTTTATTTTTTATATCAATGACAATCTTTTTTTTCAGTTGCCTTTCATTATTTGCTGGCGATTTTAAATATGGAATAAAAGGAGGAATTAATTTATCAAATTTTTTTGGTAAAGATGCCGAAATAGCAGGCATAATTGAATCTGACATTAAGATTGGATACACAACTGGATTATTTGGAACCTTGTTCTTGAAAGATACGATTGCGATTCAACCGGAGGTTCTATTTACCTTGAAAGGGGAAAGAGCAGTAATATTTGGAGTAGAGGCATCGCATAACAATTTATACTACATAGATATTCCTCTTTTACTTAAATTGTATCTGCCTGAACAGAGGAGATATCCTGTGAAACCCAATCTATTTGTTGGGCCGTATTTCGGGATAAATCTATGGAACAGAGCTGTAGCAAAAGATGAGCTTGCGGATAACCTCGAAGCTATGGGTGAAGACACTGAGGTCGAATATGAAGACGTGAGAAAATTAGATTATGGTTTCGTTTTCGGTTTAGGTATGGATTTTAGAACGCTTTTGTTAGAAGGAAGATATTCATTGGGAATAACAACAACAGATGATTCAGATTTTGATCTGGACCTAAAAAATCAATCGATAGCAATAATGCTTGGATTAATATTTTAGCTCTTTTTTTGTAAAATTACCGCCAGCAGACTTTCTTGATAACATCCTGCATTAGCTATGCAGCTGGTCTGTGCAAACTTGGATATACAAATCAGAAGGGACTTAGGGATCAAGTCCGGATCGTAATCATCAATAGTGATACTTATTTCAACTGTACTATTTGTTATTGGAAGTTGCGCAACAGTAAGGATTCCCCGCTTTACACAGCATCGAGGAGAATATTTGCATCCTCAAATGAAGACTGTATATCCTGATGTGATATGTAATCTTAAAAGAATGTGAGTATATAATTTTGAGTCATAACAACCTGGATTAGGCGTTGGGATAGCTTACGGTGAAAGCCAAAATCAAGCTGGACGAATTAAAGGAGAGAATTTATTTAACAGGATATAAGAATCATTTTTTCAAAATACGTTTTACCTATTACAAATCTGCTGAGACATATGCAAAAGAAACATTAATCAGGTTTTTTGATGAAATCGGAAATATACTCGCCCAAAAAAATGTGTACATTATAATAACCAGCCCTAAAATTATTTGTTAAATAACCCCGTGTAACTAATGTATAAGAAATAGATTGAAATTCACAGAGGATACACGTATGATTTTCTGTAAAAACATGTAAAATCATATTCATTATTCGAGAAGTATAATAAATGAAAAGGAGTGCATAATAATGGGAAATATGGGAGGATTTGGTGGCTTTGGAGGATTTGGGATTTTTGGGATAGCCGGTTTAGTTATAGGGATAATTGCATTGGTTAAGGCTTCAAATTTAAAGAGAGAATTTGATATTCTCAAAGAATCGGTAAAAGATTTAAAGAAAAGGTAAAAGAAATTTTATAGTAGGATTATATAACTCCCGTCCCGGACAGGAGGAAATCCGGGGCGGGCCAACGGAAAATAATCTATCACGTGTTAATTATTTAAAAGTGTATCACATTATCGATCAATTTCTGAAATATTTATTAAAAATATGAATGGAAATATCTGTTTATACCAAGCTAAAAGGAGTTTTCTTTGGAAAATTTAGAAGGTACGATACAGCATCTTGAAAATGAAGTCGCAAAGCTTATCGCAACACTCCGGGTGGAGGTAAAGCGTAACTATGATGACATCCAAAGCCTCATAGAGTATTTAAGGATTAAGTTTCCCAATGAATGGAAAGAAGACGGAACTCTGCTGTTAGATCAAATAAAAATAGATTCAGGATAAAAAGGCTTTTAATATTTGTTTAAACGCTAATTATGGCCAGATTCCTCTGACCTTGTAACTGTTTACGATACGTGTAATAGCCATGATACCAGCTGCAGTTCTCATGTCGATATTGTGCTCTTCCTTCAGTTCCCAAACCGATTCGAATGCGGCTCGCATCCATCGTTGAAGCTTCTCTTCCACAAATTCTTCACTCCAGTGATCTCCGTTTCTGTTCTGAACCCACTCGAAGTATGACACAGTAACACCACCTGCGTTTGCTAAGATGTCAGGGATAACTACCCTTCCATTCCTGTGCAGCACAGTATCAGCCCTAGGTGTACATGGGCCATTGGCAGCCTCCGGGATTACAGCTGCCTTTACTCTACCCGCGTTCTGACTGGTTATAACATTTTCCAATGCCGCAGGAACGAGAATATCCACATCCAACTCAATGAGCTGCTCGTTTGAAATGGATTCGGCACCGGGAAACCCTGCAACCGATTTCTCTTCACTCGACATCTTATGCTCAAGAACTTCTTCCCAATCCAGGCCGTTCTGCTGTGCGACCGGTCTTCGGAAGTCTCACATGCATTCTGTGTGCAGAGAAAAAGACCACGAGCAGTGGCTTCCATCCTGCCATGTGAACCACCGAACTCCATCGGCTTTCCTGTAAAAACACCATAGATTGTTCTTCCCTTCATCATTGAGTATGTATCGGTCATCCAAGCCATGATCTGTGGGTTTGTATAGACATCTGGAGCTGGTATGTCCTTCTCGGGTCCAATTATAGGCGCTATGGCGGAGGCGTATCGGCGTGACAAACGTTCCAACTCTCCAGAAGAAAGCAACTTGGGGTTAACGGCTATTCCGCCCTTTGCTCCTCCGTAGGGAAGGTTCATCACTGCGTTTTTCATACTCATCCATGCAGCGAGGGCTTTTACCTCGTCGAGGTCCACTTGAGGGTGAAAACGGATGCCTCCCTTTGTGGGTCCTCTGATATCGCTATGCTGAACACGATATCCGGTAAATACTTCAATGTCACCATTATCTTTTTGCAGGGGGAGGCTTATCTCCAATATCCTCTGGGGATGTTTCAAGAGCTCAACATACCTATGATCATCTTCAGGCAGATATTGTTTCACTATATCCAGTTGTTCACAAAAATTTTCGAAAGGATTCATCTCTGCCATTTTCATTATCTCCCTGATGAGGTTTTATCTTGGATACCTTTTTTGGTATTATTTTCCACCGCTCGAATTGATACGGTTATTACTCTTTTCAGAAAAATGTATTACAGTTGCGCGTAATAATAATTAAAATTTGAGACTTTGTGAAAGAAAAAATAATGACCGACTCCCTTATGACAATATGCTATTCCGGTAATCAGAAATCTAGTTTTGTTTTCATTTATGCTATGTTGGTTTGTGCAATCATTACTTTAAGGAGCAGGTGGGAATAGAGTAGAAATCGCGGGATGTGAAATGGACCTTTCCAGATATTTCCTTTACAGTCGAGTGCAACCGACCCATCTCGGTGCAGATAACCGTACCATTCTCCGTATTTTCTGTCCCGAAAATGTTCAAAGGTCCAGCTATAAATTTTATCAAACCACCTTTCATACCGCTTGTCTTCTGTCAAGTGGTATGCAAGGAGTGTCGCATATAGGGCTTCACAATGCACCCACCAGAGTTTCATATCCCACTCCAGCTGTTCAGCCTGTTTCCCCTCAACATCCACAAAATATAAAATGCCACCGTATTTCTCGTCCCATCCTCTTTTCAGAGACCAGTCAACAATTGGAAGGGCTTTCTCAAGCAATTTCCTATCGTTTCTATATTTTCCCTCTTCCAGAATGAACCATGCTGTTTCAAGTGCATGACCGGGATTTATACATCTTCCCTCAGGAATATCAAGATATTCGCCGTCTATTCCCACAGTCTCTAAAAGCGCCCGTTTCTCCTGTTTGACAAAAAAGGTAAACACTTCATCAATTGCCTCATCTATGAGTTTCGTATAATCCCTCTCCTGATCCACATTTCTGAGCACCTGGTAGGTGTTAATTCGGATCATCGACATGGAATGGGAACGGGTCCGCCGTGTCTCAGGAAATTTTTTCGGTTCTAATACACTTGGATCTCTATCCATTTTATTCACAAGATCCATCGTTTTTCGTGCCAGTGTCAGAGCGGAACCGTCTCCCGAAGCTCTTGAATACTCTGCAAATGCGATAACACCAAAGATCTCGGTAAACAGATACCGCCTTTTTCTCAGTGGTCTTCCGTCTTGCGTCACAAGAAAGAACATTCGTCCGTCCTTATCGAATCCGTACTGCTTGATGAAGTCGATTCCATGTTTCGCCAAATCAATCCATTCACCCCTTTTCTCGAGCACGTTGAATAATCTTGAGAAGAGCCATGCGGTCCGACACTGTGCCCACATTGGCTTATCGGTACTCAATAGTGAGCCCCTTCGATCGAGATAAGTGGTGAATCCTCCGTACTGTTTGTCAACGAAATGAGATGTCCAGAATTGAAGTGTATTGTACACCAATTCGTCAAGGAAGGTCTGTGAAAGACGAATCATCCGGCTTTTCTTCATGTAACGCTCCCGTTGTAATTTGTAAATTAGATGATGATATGTTTAAGTAACAATGATATAATACAATTTATTTAGTTCGGTCAACAGGATGATATTGGTATAAATGCAATAACGAATTCTTTTCTTGACCAAATTATATAAGCAGCACAATGTTCATCTTAAGTATTTATTATGGTTAATTAATTGTTGAGATGAATCGAATATAATTCTTAAAAAAATTTAAAGGGAGGTATTAAAAATGAACCGTTTCTTCAGATTCTCGATCTTAATTTTGCTGCTGTTTGCCCTCGCCTCTCCAATGTTGTTTGGGGAAGGGGAGAAAGAGGAAGTGAAGCGATCGGTCAAGATGCTCGTTATGAGCGGGCCTGAAGCTGACTATGTAAAATCCGTTTCTGAGTATTACAATTCAAATGTGTCTTCGATGAGCGGCATTGAGCTAAGTGTTGAGGAGCTCGGTAGGTCTGCTTATTTTGACAAGATCAAAACAGCCCTTCTTGCAAGATCAAAGGAATTCGATATCGCGTGGATCATAAACTCTGATATTGCACAGTATGCAAAGGCAGGTGTCATAGAACCGCTCGGTTCGTACTTTCAGAATGAATCACTCTACCCGTACGACATTGACAACTATCTTCCCATTGCGCTCGGTGGTGTAAAATACAACAACCAAATATACGCATTTCCGCTCTGGATCAGCACGATGTTCCTCTACTACCGAAATGATCTGGTCAATCCATCATCTATCGATACGTGGCCCGACTTTCTCCAGACAGCGAAGGATTTTACCAAGGATATAAATCCAAACGCTCCAACAGAGTATGGAACCACACTGTTCGGTCAAAAGTTCGTCACCTTACCGATGGAATGGT
>CAYFYU010000001.1:20287-28886 GCA_964347455.1 uncultured Spirochaetota bacterium
GTACGTGTATTTGTGGTCCTTCGGTGGCGAGCTCATTCAAAATAACAGACCTGTATTCAACAACAGTGCCGGTGTGAGAGCACTGGAATTCTATGTTAGCCTCGTCAATGAAGGTGTTGTACCAGCTGATTACCATACCTATGAGTATTCTGCTATTCTTAATGCGCTTAAAACGGGTAAGGTAGCTTATGTAATTCAATGGGATGCTGCATTCTTTGACCTTAAAAATACATGGGGAAACAAGCTCAGCATTACCAACACACCTGGGGCTCCGGGGGGAAAACCGGCTGCTTACACTCATACATGGACTGCAGTTATCAATAAGGCTTCCGATAAGAAAGAGGCTGCCTTTGAAATACTTGCATGGTTGACCTCCGATCCCGAAGGCTCGCTCATGCTGGGAGAAAAAGGTCTTCCCATACCAACTGAGACGGTTCTGCTCAATAAAGACTTCGCCTCTTCTGCACCGCACTGGAGCACTATGTACGATGTCATTCTCAAATACGGTAAAGCAAAACCGCTCCTCATCTCTTTTCCACAGATTGAGGAAATCCTTATTAACTACCTCTCCAAGGCACTGGCAGGTGAAATGACGGCAAAAGCCGCTCTCGATGCTGCTGCGGATGAAGCACGGGAGGCCATGGAAGCTGCCGGTGAGTACAGATAGAGGAATCAAACATTCCTGCGTCTTCAACAACAACGAAAAACTGAATCTGACCCTGGTCCTTTCCAGGGTCAGATTTTTTCATGGGACGGTTAAATGCTTTCAAAGACGAAAATAGAAGAAACAATTACTGATGGACTTGCGTACCTCTCATCGATGGAGTATAGCGATGAAAATGGTACGGGTCTCTGTGAAAAGTGGATCACTAATCTCGGGAAGAAAAGCCCGATTATTCGCCCGGATTGTACGGCTGAATATCTGTCTCTCCTGTTGAGATTGAAAACAAAAAATATTCTTCCATGTAGAAGCTCTGATGAAAAGTGCACCCAACTTGCACGGTGGTGTGCACGAAGTGTGACCCAGAAAGGGGCTCCATTCGGATACAATACTGAAAAGCATGAATGGGAATCTGATTTCTGGGTAAACGACAATGCAAAGGTGGTAATAGCTCTCATTAGTTTCATGGAAAGTTTAGGTAAAAAAAATGTAACCCTGGAAGTTAAAAAAGCAATACAAACAATCGCCGAATTCCTCTCACTCGCACAGGAGAAGAACGGAGGGTTCAGGGCATGCTTCACCCAAAAGGGTGAGTGGTTTCCACCTTTTGTCACAACAACCACATGGGGCGTACTTGCGAATGTACACCTATACCGGTATTCGAAAGAAATACAGTTCAGCCGCAATTTGGAAAAAGGGTGCGATTGGCTTTTCAAGCGTATTCTCAAAAACGGACGGCTCAACACAACCTACGAACTATACAGAGGCGAGCCGTTTCGTGAGAACTGGAGGCCTCCCTCATCGGAATCGGCAGAATTTCTGATACTGGTTTCAGAACTTTACAGAAATTTTAAAAATGATAATACCCTGAAGTATATGGAACGGGTCTTTTCATGGGTGTCATCACTTCAGGTGGCAAACGGCGCCATAATAAATTGTGATATAACTTCAAAAGAGGCATCTGAGCAGAACAATCCAGAACTTGCCGATCTGGTTTATACAAACGGATATGCATTGATAGGGGGTACCTCCGCCCATGAGGCAACGAGTTTGCCAGTGTACAGATCATTTTCAAAAAAGTTGGCTGAATTCCTGTGCTCAATCCAGATTCGAAAAAACGTACAATGGATGGGTGGATGGCGAGGTTCCTATGACGTTGTCAGGAATAGGTGGGCGGGAAGGGCCTTGTATGGTGGAAATGTTGAAGAAGAAGGAGGAATGTACTCAGTATACACGGGCTGGACAACCGCACCTATACTGTACGGTCTTACCGGTCTCTGGTAAATGATTTAGAAGACAACTGAAATGACTAAAAAACCAATATTTCAATACAAAGTAATCCTTATCCTGCCTGCAGTATTCATTCTCCTTCTCTTTACCCTCTACCCGTTCGTTTTGAATATTTTCTACAGCCTCCATAACCTGACCGTTTTCAATTTTTTCGATCCTCCTTTTGTCGGTCTCAGTAACTATCTCAAAATACTAACTAGTAGTGATGTTTTCATTGCAGTAAAAAATACTCTGATCTATGTGGTTACAGCTGTTACGATTGAGCTCGTTGTGGGGCTTGCTCTTTCCCAATTGTTTTCACAACAGTTTGCGGGCCGAGGTATCTTTTCAGTACTCATACTCTCTCCCCTGGCTCTCGCGCCTGCTGCAGTCGGGTACATGTTCCTTCTGCTCCTCTATGATCTCTACGGTGTCATCCCTGAATTTTTCAGGTTGTTCGGACTAAACATATCCTTGCTCGGCAACAAGAATCTGGTACTGGCAACCATGATTTTCATCGATATTTGGGAATGGACTCCATTTATGTTTATCATCCTCTTTGCAGGCATGAAGAGTATACCGCAGGAATTATACGAGGCTGCCAAAGTCGATGGCGCTTCATCATGGGAAATATTCATAAATATCACCTTACCTTTGCTCACTCCAGCTATCACAGTCGCAACACTGTTCCGACTCATCGACGCCTTCAGGACTTTCGAATCAATATACGTTATCACCGGTGGTGGACCAGGTTCTGCTTCGACAACGCTCTCAATACTCGTATATAGGAACTTCACCTCTGGAAAGATGGGATTATCGGCTGCACTGAGCGTGATTATTTTTTTGCTCGCCTTTTTTATTACACAGATGTCGAACAAATATCTTTTTAGCCGGAGCGTCGAGCAATGAAAACAAAAAGAGTAATCTACTTTGTATTGGGTCTGCTGGCAGTTTTATTTTTTAATTTTCCAATTATTTGGCTCGCCCTGATATCCTTTAAGCCCGCCGATCTTATCTTCACTGCACCTACATCTGTCCTTTTTAATCCCACGCCCGAACACTATTTCAATGTATTCACACAGACACCATTTTTTAAATACATTGGCAACAGTCTTATCATTGCGTTTACAGCAAGTTTAGTGACAATCGCACTTAGTTTTCCAGTTGGTTACAGCATAGCACGATATAAAACCGGGGGAAAAAATTTGCTCTTTTGGATTCTCTCCCTCAGAATCTCACCACCGATTGTATTTATCATTCCAATCTACTTTCTTTTTCAAACGTTGAACCTTCTCGACAAGCAGCTTGGATTAATATTGATATATCAAACATTCAACGTTCCACTTGCCGTTTGGCTTTTCAGAAGTTATGTGCACGACATACCAATCGATTATGAAGAAGCAGCATTGATAGACGGTGCTTCTAAAATACAGGTGCTCACACATATAACACTGAGACTCGCTCTTCCAGCTGTTATTGCAGTGTTCGTACTTGCATTCATAGCCGCATGGAATGAGTATATCTTTGCATTAATTCTCACCATAACAAAATCAAGAACATGGTCTGTGGGATCACAGATATTCGTCGGAACTTACGACATACAATGGGGAGAACTTGCCGCAGCTGCGATTGTGGGTATCGGTCCGCCTTTAATCCTGGCATATTTGCTGCGAAAGAGGCTCATTGAAGGTTTTACCATGGGACTGTTAAAGGGTTGAAAACCCTGTTAATTTGCTTCGAATAATGAATAATGAAATGAGTTATAAGAGCATGATATGCTCTTGGAATATGATCCTTATCAGTTCCTGAGAGAAGATCGATGGCTCTTCGGATTATATAGGCGTAAGAAGTGACTGGACAAAGGCGAAAATGCATTATTCCTTGATGATTTAAACTATACGGTCAATGCAATATTCAAGAATCATAAATTGTACTGTTCATGGGAAATTCCTCCAGAGCACAACTCTGTTTTTGAGATCTTTCTCACCGTACATGCACCTCTAAGTAGATAAATACAGCAATCTCCTCTTTTAATGATAGAGCCTCTCCATCTTTTTGAACGAATACTTCAGAGTGAATTCCACAAGCCATGGAGCAAGCCTCTGTGCCAGATTGCTCAATTTACCGAGCGGAGTCAGCACGGCCTTGAACTTTTTTTTCACGATGCTCTGCACAATCCATTTCGCAGTTTTTTCCTGAGGAACTCGAAAAGGTGTATCAACCTTGATCATCGAACCGTCAGCCGAAAGCACCCGTTTTTCAGGATCGTTCTCTGTAAAGCCTACATAGATGATGCATACATGTATTCCAGTTCCAGCCAGTTCAATCCGTAATGATTCAGCAAGTGCTGTAAGACCCATCTTTGCTGAGCTGTAGGGTGACGCTATGGGAAATCCACGTAGAGCTGCCAGGCTTGAAATAAAAACGATGCTTCCCGCCGTTTCTTTCAGATAGGGCAGCGCAAACATCGTTGTGTATACCGAACCGAGTAAATTACCCTCCACTACTTGCCGAAAAACATCGGGTTTTAAATCTTCAAACTTTCCTCTCGATACAATACCTGCATTATTTATGAGAATATCAAGAGTTCCGAATCGTTCGATAGTTTTTTCTATAAGATTTTTGCTGTCTTTGATTGAAGTGACATCACCACTGATACCAAACACAGTATACCCTTTTTCCTCCATTTCTTTTCTAGTGTTTTCAAGCCTCGTGGTGTTCCTGCCGTTCAATACAACTGCGGCACCGCTCTGAGCCAGTCTATATGCAGTAGCTCTTCCAATTCCACGACTCGAACCGGTTAATACAACCACTTTGTCTTTAAAGGCCTGTCCTCTCAATTGAGCGAACTCCAGTCCTGTTTGATTAAAATTTCATCTCGAGGTAACCGTTTTGCTTGAACCAGATAAATGCATCCTCAATGGCAGTCTCTATTGGGGTTTGGGGAAGCTCCAGCTCCCTGACTGCCTTTTGTGCTGTGTAGTAGTGCTCATCACAGGCAATTCGTGCAAGAGCAAAACTCACAATAGAGGATTTTTGCGTTATCGTCCCGTAGAGTGAGCCGAGGATGCCGTATAACTTCGTGACGAACGGGGGAAAGGTTACCTTAGGTGGTTTTACTCCGACCACCTCGGCGATCATATTAAAAATCTCTCTGTATGAAAGATTTTGGTTTCCCAGTAAATAGCACTCCCCTATTCGCCCCCTTTCCAGAGCATTTATTGTACCAACAGCCACATCACTGACATGAATGTAGTTCCGCCCTCCAACAGCGCATCCAGGCATGCGTCCGTTATAGATTGCAAGGATGACGGTACCGAAACCTGGTTTTGAATCAAAGGGCCCGATCATAAAAGTGGGATTTACCACAACTGCTCGCAGACCGTTTCCAGATATTTCGTTCATCACAAGCTTATGGGCTTCATGCTTTGAGTCGAAATATTCGAGACGGTATTTTGAGGCGCGATAGGGCATGGTCTCATCGCCGGGATTATCCTTTGACCCGAAACCGAATGAATTTGCCGATCCGACATGTACATATTTTTCTATTCCTCTGTTCAGAGCCGCAGCTATAATGTTGCCGGTTCCCTCAACATTTACCTTTCTTATTAATCCCGTTCGAGAAGGCCATGTGGTAGTATCGGCTGCCGTGTGGATAATTGCGTTACACCCCTTAGTTGCCTTTAATACATCCGAAGAATTCAGAATATCACCATTAAATAATTCAATATTCAGCTCTTCTAGGGTCGAGCTGTTCCGCCCAGGCTGAATGAGGGCACGAACCTCGTAACCGCGAAGGATCAATTCTCTTACAAGATTATTTCCCAGAAAACCGTCTGCACCGGTAAGAAGTATTTTCATAATTTTTGCATCCCGTTCTTGACCATAGAAGCATTAATGAGTAATGTATCCTCGTAATTGTAATTGAAATGAATTTTATTTGCATGAAAAAAAACTTATTATTTTAATCTTGATTAGTCCATCCCTGAAACTTATTTTTATAGTCCCATGAAATATCATATTGGCTTAGATATAGGATCGGTCTCAATTAACACGGTAGTATTAGATGAAAACCGAGTCGTCCTAGAAAACTACTATGATTACTGTCACGGTAAACCCTTCCATCTATTAAAAAGCATTCTGGAACGTATCTTACAAAAATACGAACGAAATTTCATCGGAAATCTCGCTATCACAGGAACTGGCGGACCCCTCGCGTCAAAACTCATTGGTGGACAGTTTGTTAACGAAATAGTTGCACAAGCTACCTCCACCGCACAACTATACCCGCAGGTAAAAACGGTTATTGAGATGGGCGGAGAAGATTCGAAGCTCATCTTTATGGAGACGCAACAGGGCAGGTCTCTGCTGAAAGACTTTACCATGAACAGCATATGTGCTGCGGGCACCGGTTCTTTTCTCGACCAGCAGGCGAAACGTATAGGTGTATCCATAGAAAATGAGTTTGGCGAACTGGCGTTACAATCAAAAAACCCTCCCAGGATAGCCGGAAGGTGCAGCGTTTTTGCCAAGAGCGATATGATACATCTTCAGCAAATAGCAACACCGGTACACGATATCGTTGCAGGTCTCTGCTTTGCCGTAGCAAGAAACTATAAGAGCAGTTTAGCCCACGGAAAGCCTCTTAATAAACCGGTCAGTTTTCAGGGTGGCGTTGCTGCAAATGGGGGTATGGTGAGGGCATTCCGGGAGATTTTCGACCTCAAGGACGACGATCTTATCGTTCCCGGCTATCATGCGTCAATGGGCGCTCTCGGAGCTGTATATCACAGCCTGAATGCTCATCCCCAAATGGTTTCATTCACGGGTCTTGAGGGATTAGTTGAATATCTTGAAACAAATAAAGAGGAAAACGAAAAGCTGCCGCCACTGAAGTTAAACTCGCCTTCCACTCACAAGGATGTTGTATTCAAGAAAGTGGCAGGTACGAAAACTGAGGTCTATCTTGGACTAGATGTCGGCTCCCTCAGTACAAACGTGGTTCTTATCGATAAGGATAACAATGTTGTGGCACGGAGATATCTACCTACAGCGAGTAGACCACTGGAGGCAATACGGAGAGGCCTCTCCGAAATTTACGATGAAGTGGGTGAATATGTTGAAGTCAAAGGTGTTGGAACAACGGGTTCGGGACGCTACTTGACAGGTGATTTCGTTGGGGCGGACACAATTCAGAATGAAATTACAGCTCAGGCGACGGCTGCAATCGCCTATGATCCCACTGTGGATACCATATTCGAGATCGGTGGTCAGGACTCGAAGTTTATCAGTATTGACAACTGTGTGGTGGTGGATTTCGAGATGAACAAGGTCTGTGCGGCAGGTACCGGTTCATTTTTGGAAGAGCAGTCTGAAAAGCTTGCCATTGATATTAGGGATTTTGGGGATATAGCCTTAGAAGCGGGATCACCAGCGAAACTTGGGGACCGGTGTACCGTTTTTATGGAATCGGATCTCAATGCTCATCAGCAGAGAGGTGTGGAGAAGAAAAATCTCATCAGCGGCCTTGCCTATTCCATCGTCTATAACTACATACAGAAGGTTGTCGGCAAGAAACGCATCGGAAGTAGAATATTCTTTCAGGGTGGTGTTACAAACAACAAGTCAGTTATTGCGGCTTTTGAGCAGGTAATCGGAAAGCCTATTATCGTTCCGCCCCATTTTGACGTTACCGGTGCTATTGGCGCCGCGATCATAGCAAGGGATAAGATAGGGGATAAGAAAACACGCTTCAAGGGGTTTGATATAAGTGAGAGATCATATTCACTTGACAAGTTCACCTGTAAGTCATGCACGAATCATTGTGAAATCCGGCGGGTAAGAATCGAAGGTGAAAACAAACCGCTCTTTTATGGTGGCAGGTGTGAAAAATACGAGATAGAGGAGCGTAAAGGCAAGGGAAAGGATATTCCGAACCTGTTTGAAAAACGAATGAAACTGCTCATGGGAGATTACAGGGAGGAACCAAAGGATGAAAGGATCACTATTGGAATTCCGCGGGGACTCATGGTGTTTTACCAGCAGTTTCCATTCTGGCGCACATTTTTCCGGGAACTCGGATTCCGGGTTGTGCTGTCGAGTGAGACAAACAGGGGGCTCATAACCCGATCTTTGGAACAGCTTCAGGCTGAAACATGTTTTCCCGTCGAGGTAATGCACGGTCATGTATACGATTTGCTCGAAAAGGACGTTGATTTCCTCTTTCTGCCGTCTATCATAAATTCAAAAGCAAAACTGGACAATCCAACACGCAACTACAACTGCCCCTGGATTCAAACACTTCCCTACATGGTCAGAGCAACATTGAATGATACTGAATCTGAAGACAAACTATTGATTCCAGTACTGCATTTTCGATATTTCGGCAAGGTGTTGAATCGTGAGATAGCAGCATTTATGATGGAAAAGTTTGGTATCTCAAAATCAAAAACCGTGAAAGCAGTACAAAAAGCTGATAAGGTTCAGACGGATTTCGAACAATCGGTTGAAACAATGGGCAGGCAGGTTCTGAGCAATTTGCCGAAAGATAAAGAGGCAGTGGTAATTTTAGGGCGTCCCTATAATACAAATGATCCCGATTTAAACCTCCGCCTTGTGGAAAAAATTATCAATCAGGATGTTCTGCCCATCCCTATAGATTTCCTCTCT
>CAYFYU010000001.1:28896-68313 GCA_964347455.1 uncultured Spirochaetota bacterium
ATAGTATGATGTACTGGCCCAATGGCAGGAATATCTTAGCGGCAGCCCGAATAATCGGGCGCCATGATCGTCTCCATGCAGTGTATCTTGGAAATTTCCGTTGCGGTCCCGATTCATTCCTCACTCATTTTGTCAGGGAGGAGCTCAAAGGGAAACCGTATCTGCAACTCGAAGTTGATGAGCACAGTGCCGATGCTGGTATGATTACACGCCTCGAAGCATTTTTTGACAGCTTGAGAAGCAGTAAGAATTTAGAAAAGCTTAAAGAAATAAGCTATAGGCCCGGGTTGAGTCGAAGTCATTTTGATTTGAGCAGAAATCTCTATATACCCTACATGTGTGACCATGCTTACATACTCGCAGCGTCGTCGAGGTATTTCGGAGTACATGCCGAGGTGCTTCCACCACAGGATGAAAGGACACTGGAGCTCGGTAGGAGGTACACTTCATCCAAGGAGTGCTTTCCACTGATATGCACGACGGGTGATTTTCTGAAAAAGATACTGGAACCCGGGTTCCAGCCCAAAAAATCGAGCTTTTTCATGCCTGATCACAACGGACCGTGCCGATTCGGTCAGTACAACAAACTGCAGAGAATCCTTTTCAATCATCTCGGCTTCACCGATGTTGAGATAATCTCGCCTGGGAATTCCAACTCCTATGATGATCTTTCGCAGGGCAATTCAAGCAAATTCCGAATTAATGTCTGGAAGGGTTTTGTTGCAGTCGATATGTTGAAGAAGATGCTCCAGGAGAGAAGACCCTACGAGGTTAACAGTGGAGAGTGTAACCGAATCTACAAGAAGTATCTCGAAGAAATCGAACGCTCCGTTGAAGGGGGCTCGAAAAATATTGATGATGTTCTGGTGGCTGCCGCCGAAGCCTTTAAATCCATTCCCTTGAAGAACAGCCCGAGGAAACCGGTAATATCGGTTACCGGAGAGATATTCATGCGTGATAACCCCCATTCAAATGGATTTATTATTGACAGGCTGGAAAAATTAGATGCTGAAACATTCATTACCCCTGTTCGCGAATGGCTCCAGTATTCAACCTACCGTTACGGTAGGGATAGCAAGTGGATGAAAGATTTCAAGGGTTTTGTGAAGTCGAAAATACAGCAGAATTATCAGAATCGAATTGAAAAACGACTGGTCGGTCTCGTAAAGGACTTTGTGGACATTTTTCGGGATATTCACCTTAAAGAAGTGCTCGAACTCTGTGCCCCCTACGTTGATAAGAGTTACGATGGACAACCCGCACTTGTTCTGGGAGGTAGTGCAGGTCAGGTTGCAACCGGCATTTCCGGCATAATCAACATATTGCCTTTTACCTGCATGCCAGAAACATTCACTGCTGCCGTTACACCAGTTTTTAGAAAATCCAACGATAATATCCCCTGGATCAATATAGCTTATGACGGCCAGGAGGATACAAGCATAGAAACAAAACTCCAGGCATTCATGTATCAGGCTCACGAATACGCTCACAGAAAGGGTCTTGATCGGGTTCGTGAGTGGGCAAATTAACCCATTCTTGAATTACACTTTATTCCTTCTTTTATAAGTGATATGCTTTCAGGTGCACACAACATATTCTCTCATCGACGCGATAATCATATGTCCAGATGAAATAATGGCAATCAACCAATCGGATATCCTCCGACGAGGTCAGACCTTGAAATTCGCAATTCATTGGAATGTTTGAAGCGCAGTTACATAATCTGACTCCTGAATTCCTATCTGACTTTTCAAAGTATACTGCAAGTCTTGATTTTAAATTGGAATTCCTCAGATCCAAAGTTCCTAAAATGCACACCATACCAGTTGAACAGAGTCTCAACCCCGAATATCAAGTAAGCACCTATGATGAGATAAGGAGCATAATCCAAACAACCTCTGCTATTCAGCTGGTGAAGAAAGATAAGGAAGCGGTCATACCAAAAAATGATGACGCTCTCTATGAAAGCATTAATGAATGATAAAAGATCGCATGGATATAAGGCTAAAACTCTCCTCCAGATGTTATATAGAAATATGAAAGGTCGAGTGAATTGATGAGTGGTGCTATTATACTAGCTAAAAAAACTTGACGTATAAATTATATGTAATTAGTATAGCACAAAAAATTAGTTCTTAAAATCTCGAAGGAGGATTTTGTGAGCAAACGACTACAAAATGAATTGAGCAAGAGAGAACGACAGATAATGGATGTTATATACCGGAGAAATAGCGCATCGGTAAAAGAGGTTTTGGAAGAAATCCCCGATCCACCGAGCTATTCCGCAGTGCGTGCAATGCTTAATATCCTGGAGGCAAAAGGGTTTCTCAAGCACACTCAACAGGGAAAAAAGTATATCTATATACCGACAATTCCACATGTAAAAGCAATGCAATCTGCAATCAAACAGGTATTGAGAACATACTTCAACAATTCAGTAGAAGATGCAGTTGCAGCGATTATCAATATAGATAGAAAAAATCTCGAACAAACAGATTTTGATAGTCTTGCCAGGCTGATTGAATCAACAAGAAAGGAGGAGATAAGCTAGCAAAGTTTTCGTTTTTAGCAGCATTTCTCAATTGTCGGTATTACTTCTTGGGGTGAAGTACCAATACACTTTCTGCATTTTCCTCGATATCATTTTTCTCCCATCGACTCGTGTGGTACTCGACCTTCGACCACGGAAGTATAAAATCGTCATAATGTGGATGACCTGGATGACCACTCTGTCCAGTTGTATGCATCGAGAATGTATTCGAGAGATTGTATATATCAACGATCATTCGCATCGAGGGTATAAGCCAGACATCGAAGGGTTCTTCAAGTTTGAATTCGTTTGAGATCACCTGCGCATTGCCACCACCCACTTCTACTGGTCCACGATTGAAAACCCGTTTTAGAATAGCAATACCCGATTTTCCGAATGTCTGGTTTCGAAAGGTGATTGTATGCACAGTCCCCCATCGCCAAGCTTCAGGGTTTTCACCGAAGATATCGGTCCCACGTATCAAGGCTTTCTTCAGAGCGCCTGCAAGGATGTCATTACGGGTTTCAACAACCTCTGTTGTTCCTCTATCATCCCACCATGCATTGGTCGGATCATGGAGTAGATGATAAATGCTGTTTTGGAGAAGAGAAACGTTACCAGGGAGTTTCTCCGGTCGCCACTGTGTTTCTGGGAGCTGATCGGAAAAGATCTCTTCAATGAGCGAGATATAAAACAACCCGTACATCGCAGCACCTGCGCTGTCAACATCCATTCGACGATCCCATCCAAGTAGTTTATCACGGAAGGTCTGGTACTTCTCTTCTCCAAAGTTCAGATCCTCAAGATAGGGGAGAATTTCGAAGCTGGAAAGATTCAGCGTATCTCCCTGTATCGATTTCATGTCATCAACGGTCAAAGGGCCGCTATTGCCCTCAATAAGATCAACAATACGCCGAGCTCGATAACCGAAATCCAGTTCCATACCGAGATTATGGGAAAAACCAGGTCCTACAGCTGGGTTATTCGCTGAAACGATATACCCGCTTTTTGGGTTATAGAGCATAGGCATTTCTTCAAAAGGAATAAATCCAACCCATTCATAATCGTCCACCCAGCCAGGAACGGGTAGGGTTCCTTCACCACTCTTTCGTATGGGTATCAATCCTGGCAATTGATAGCCAATATTGCCATCCCGATCTGCATACAGAACGTTCTGAGAAGGAACATCCCAGAACCTGAGGGCTTCACGAAACTCTGTAAAATTGCTCGCTTGGTTCAGTAGGAACAGAGCCTTTATCGTATTATTTGAACTGAACGCTGTCCATTTAAGGGCAAGAGCCTCTAGGAGCAGGTTTTCCGGAAATATTTGGAGCGGCTCGATGCCAAAGCTGCTGAAGTTGATCACAGCTCCATAATCGGACACGATAGGGCCATGACGGGTCATTCGAACGGGTAGCACAATGGGTTCATCTTTATCGAAAATACTGATCTCTTCATATATAATTTCCATATCTCTCCATTCACCGTTTACCTCATACTGATCGGGATTAAAGGGATTGATACGTTCAATATAGAGATCCTGTACATCTGGATCGCTGTTGGTAAAACCCCAGGCGATATGATTGTTATGACCGATTACAACACCAGGGGACCCGGGAAATGAGTAACCCCACACATCGAAAGATTCCTGTTGAACATCTTCAAGGTGAAGACCGATTTCATACCATATAGAGGGCATCTGAACTCCCAGATGCGGATCGTTCGCCAGTATTGGTCCGCCGGACTCGCTGAGTGCACCCGATATAACCCAGCCATTCGATCCAATACCGTATCCATGGTCAAGCTCATGAATTATATCACCAAGCCTCCCAATGCGGTTACTTAGCCGGCGCAATGAGGAGAGCATCGTGTCTGAATACCCCAATCCGAATGCTGCGACTTCTGCTTTCGGTTGGTCTACACTATATTCCGGCTGTTCATAAGGTCTATTTGGATACAGTTTCTCATCCTCACTGATAACAACGGGCATATCATCGTAACGATAGGGAGTGAAAATATCTGAAGCCATTTCTAATCCCACGTTTGCGATAATTTCAACCCTGAGCAGCTCATACCGAAGACCTGAGCTCATACTCTCTGACATGACCTTGGACCAGGTGAGGGTATTAACCGGTGTCCATGGCTCTATCTCTAGTTCGACTCCTCTGAGATTCAGGAGAGCGAATTCGAGTCCAAGCTTGATCGGTTTCCTGTCTTGGATATACGCGTTTACTCCGGCCGCATAGGAATCGAGTATGTTTTTTGTATCTCTATCAAAAAGCTCATACTCTCTCTCTGAAATCCTGCTGTAACCAACAGTTCTTAGATAAATATCAGCTTCCACCGTCCTTTCACCGAAATATTCAGATAGCCTCCCTGAACCAATCCTTCTCCAGAGTTCCATCTGCCAGAACCGATCCTGTGCATGAACATAGCCCTGGGCAAAGTAAAGGTCTTCCGTATTCTTAGCATAAATATGCGGAATACCATTGGAATCCCTCACAATACGGATGGGCGCTGTTATTCCTGAAACGCTGATCCTCCCCCTGGTTTTCGGAAAGGAGCGTCGTGAAATCCAATACCATGTTACAAAAGGTATACCCACAAGAAATGCGACGATTGAAGTGACGACAACAATTATCTTAAATAATTTTTTCATTGTATTTACATAGCGCTGGCAATACTCAAATATTCACAATAATTCAGACTACCTGGCTAATCCTTACTGAAATCAAGAGCTGCAGAATTGATGCAGTATCTCAATCCCGTTGGCTCGGGCCCATCCTCGAATACGTGTCCGAGATGACCACCGCATTTGGAACAGTGCACCTCAGTCCTTACCATCATTAAACTAGTATCCTGCTCCGTTTGAATGTATTTATCTGCTAATGGCATATAAAAACTGGGCCAGCCAGTTCCGGAATCAAACTTTGCTTCTGAACTGAACAGGGGATTTCCGCATCCAGCACAATTATACGTTCCCTTTTCCTTGTAGTTGTGGTACTTTCCGGTAAAAGGTCTTTCAGTTCCCTTTTTTCGTAGCACACGGTATGACTCCGAAGAGAGGTTTTCTCTCCATTCTTTTTCAGTTTTCACATTTCCATCTCCTTCCTCAATAGACTACACCTACAATATAAGCTCTTAATCCGTAGAGGGTAAGGGTCAATCAACGCTTAAAATCCTTCATTAACTGTCAATTCTGAATTATATTTCATAGGCGGTCAAAAAGGAAAAACCGAGGAGGACTTAAAGTGTCAAGCTTCGGAGAAAAACTATCAATTATAAACCCTATAGTTAAACCTTGGCAGATCGATATCTGGTTTGTCAAACTCATACCCACTACCCTGTTATTTTCCTTTTTGACGGGGCTTTGCGCTCAGATTCGATTTTATCTTCCCTTTACACCGGTTCCGGTAACTGGACAGGTATTCGCCGTGCTTCTAAGCGGTGTATTTCTTGGAAAAGAGTTCGGCTCTCTAAGTCAGCTATTGTATCTGTTATTCGGGTTGATGGGCATTCCCTGGTTTGTCATTGGACCCCTTGGTCCCACGGGAGGATACATTGTGGGATTCATCCTCGCACCATTTATTATTGGTGCATTGCTTGAGAAAACTGGCTTTTGGAAAATCAGTTTCAGGATATACTTCCATAAAAAATCATCGGTAAAGCTCCTTACTGTACGGCTCATGTTTATCATGATGTCAGGTGTTGCCCTCATTTATCTTTTCGGACTCATACAATTTTCAATCTACACACAGAGCACCTTGACAACCGCTATTCGATTAGCAGTGCTACCCTTTATACCATTCGATCTTGGCAAGGCTGCTCTCGCTGCATTAATAACACGATTCTTTCTTACAAAGTAAGGTGACCAAGAGCATATACATACTCTATGATCCCGCAATCGGTAAAGATGCAGTTGTATCTGTACGCAATGACCGGTTGGTCATACAAAAAGGTCTGAATACGGAAAAACTTGTTCAATGGGCATCCAGGACATTCTCCTCAAGTAAAAAGACCAATCTCAATGATATTATTATTACGAATAAACCTGGCTCTCTTTTATTTCTACCCGGTGATTCCAATATGCTATTCGGACTCACCCTCAACACGAAAGGCTCAGAAATAATTCGATCAGTTTTTGAGGGAATTGCGTTTTACTATTATTCCCTTTTTATTACAGGGGGGATGAATCTCATATCAGCCCAAGTGTTTGTGTTTGGGGGTACCTTTCGCTTCGACAGCTTCTGTCAACAATGCGCGCATATATTTAATAAGAAAGTCTCACGTATACTGAGGACCTCACCCGATACCCTTAAGGCACTTAAAAAAATTATAAAAAGCGGGATAACGGAATCTCCACACCTTCCGAAAATAGTAATAGAAAAATCCTTTGAACCGGACCCTGAGAGTCATCATGTATACGAGGGTGCGTTTTTGCGTTACAGGTCGCTGTATAACGATATGTTTCGCAATCTTGAAAAGTTATCGGTCAGATAGATTACAAACTGTTCTATTATTGAAACACTTGTACAATATGGTACACTGAACCATGAAATTTTTAGTGAAAACAACCCTTAAAATTCTACTCTATGTAATAATTCTCATAATCCCGGTAACACTCATCGTAACTTTTTTTGCACTTGGCAAAGCTAATATTCCGCTCTGGAATATCGGAATACGAAATGTGATGCAGTTTTCGAGGAATTATTTTCTACCCTCACTTTTCTTGAGCTATCTGTTAGCGACGCTCCTCGTTATTTCACTAATAGATAAGATGAAGGTTAAATCACTCATTTTACTCCATTTTCCCGCGATCATTGTGGGATGCATTTTCGCAGCAGGTATTTACTATACCCGTTTAATTACGGTTTATTCACCTCAGACCAAGGGAGAATTACGTTTAGGTTATCGCACATTCTTTCAAGAAAATGTGTTTATCGAAACAAAAGAGAGAAAACTATACCTTGAGAATGCTGAAAATGACGGGCGGAATCTATATCTTTACGATGAAAAAAACAATGCACTTTCAATCGTACGTAATATAACGACTCAAAGAGGTGGAAAAAACCAGCTTCTTATTGATACGCAGAACCGTAATGTATCGATAATATCAAAGACAGATTTACCAGGTGGTCAGGTCCTAATTTCCTTTGAAGATTTTCCGCGTGGAAAAAACATCAACGATCTCCGCCTTTTGAATTTATATGGCAGGCAGATCGGTTCAATCCAGCGTATCATACTTCAGCATTTAAAGCCCCTTGGATCTATGGATCGATACCTTTTACTCGGTTCACTGTTCCTCTCGGTACTCATGATATCCATACCTCTGGTGTATGGATTGAACGATAGGGGCTGGGGATTTTCCGGGATAATCGGTGCTTTTTTCATACTTGCCATACTGCCATTCTGGTATGGGTTTGTTTTTAGGATCATTGCACGGTTTGAACCGAGACTGCTGATGCTCGGAAAATACGAATACACTTTCCCCTCACTTATCTTTGTGTTATGCGGAATACTCATCGACATAATTGTGAAAACGAGAGAAAAACGTAAAGGTTAAAACAATTCAGGCTATGAGCGATACGTCAAAAAAAGCACTTTCCTTTCTCATCCTGAGCTTCATTCTGGCATTTATTTTACTGCTCATTGCTCTCTTCTTTTATCATAACAGGACGGATCTTGCAGAATTAGAGCTTATCAATTCCTTAAAACCCGGTTATGTCTTCAGACTCGCACTTATCCATGCGTTACAGTTTCTGCCTCCTCTGTCGATTTTCATCCTAGTTACATCATTCTCCATTTTCTTTACCCTCTCGCCCTTTCAAACAAAATCATTTACTTACAGTGCCGTGATGGTTCCTTCCTATTTTACCCTGTTGGCCTTTATTGCACTCATCATCGCTTCCGAGTTTCTCTTTGTACCTAGTCTAACCAAAGAAACCGAGGGCATTATTTTGAAGTCCAGGATTGCTGACAAAGCTTTTACCTATGCAAAGGCACTACACGCAAACAATGAGTCCCAGCGTGCCCGATCGGTTCTGGAGATCTACCTCGAAATAGATCCTAAAAACAAAGAGGCGAGGAAGTTACACGACAACATAATGGAAAAGCTGTATATTGACACATTCACCTCTCGTGAAAAAGATGAACCGGTGGTGGTGGAGGAGCAGCTAACCTCTTTGGAAAGAGGGAAACGGGCATATAACCGTGGTAACTATTATGAGGCCCTTTACTATTTCGAGCGCTCTCTTGCTATCCATGAGGACAACAGAGAGATAGAGGAACTCTATAGGCGCACAAAGAAAAAGGTGGAGACACTTTTGGGAGAACTGTCTCAGGACGAAAAAGAGCTTCAGCGACTCATTCAACAAAAAGAGAAGTCCATTGGCATGCTGGAAGAGGGAGATTACTACGGAGCTTACAGGATACTATCCCTGTTGAGAAAGAAATATCCCGAACTGTATGATTTGGAACTGTACTATAGAAGCGCGGAGAGTGAGCTTCTGAAGACAGACTTTCTTCCTCAGGAAATCGAGGAGTACGACTGGCTTCCCTCAACCGATAACATTGTTTTCACTGACAAGCAGGGTTATGTGAATACGGTGCAGAAAATAATCCCCTGGCAAGATAGATTTTACTTTTTCGATCTCACCCGATATAAGGTACGGGGAGGAAGGATTGAGAAAGCTCAATGGAAGTATGGGAAATGGATAAACGGCAGGATTCGGCTTAAAAATATCAGAGATTTTGAAGATTTATCCACTGAAGATGCCAGCCGATACTACATCCTCATCGATCTGCATCCTGGATACCTGCTCTATTTCAACCATAAAGAAAAATTAATAGAGCAGCTCTCCGTTTATGAGAGATTTACCCTGAGTGATGAACTTCTGCAGAGTGGATTCGACATTCCCAGCCGCTCAACGTATGTTGCACAGAGCCTCGGGATCTTCTTTTCGGTCTATGTTCTTTCACTTGTACTGTCTGGAATTGCATGGTCCAAGCGATCCATCTATGAATTCCCACCGTTTTTCAAGCTCCTGCTTTTTATTATTGTTGCGCCAATCCTCTGTTACCTGTTTCAACGCCTCTATCTAGATGCGAACAGTATCTTTATATACTCCCATCGATACGTCACACGATACTTTCTGAAAAATATAAATATCGCTCTATATACTGCCTTTATAAACTCTGTAATTGCTATACTATCCACGATTTTTTTCCTGTCTCAAAGAAGCGAAGTTGAATGATTGGAAAATAACAGCAAAGTTATTTCAATTGGTTTCCTCTTCATAGAGAGAATTTATAAGCTCCTTTGCGTCCTGCTCTGAATCGTGGCTTATGGTACAGCGGCCTTTTAATATTGTACCATTCTGAATAATCAGCTCCGGAGTTTGAATGTCGCCAAGTATTCTGCTCGTCGGTAGAAGAAGAACCCGGTTGGTGGCTTTAATATTTCCGATGAGAATTCCTTCAACTACAACACTTGATGCCTTGATATTTGTTTTTACTCTTCCCTTTGGTCCAATGAAAACCTTATCAACGATAAGTGCGTCACCCTCAAATTTACCGTCAATTCTCAGTGTACCCTTCACTGCGAACTTTCCTTCAAAACGAGATTGTAATCCAATTGTTGAGTTTACCTCTTCACCCAATTGTATATTAGCCATTGTGCATCATCCCTCTTATATATTAGGTATTGCAAGAAATCGTATTAGTTCTTCACAAAATGTATGCATCTCAATGAAGGCATCTATAACTGTATAACCGTCAAGCTTTCTATCGACCTCGAACTCACTCATATTCACAAAGTCAAGAGGATTTAATATTATACTGCCTCCGCTTGCATGATCATCCATCAATTCTATCATAAAACTATCAAGATCTTTAAAATATCTGTCCAGTGCCATGAGGTATCGCTGACGCATCTTAAAAATAATCGACTTATCCTTATATAACGCAATCGAATCGTACTCCTCCTTGCTCTGCACCTCAACTTCATACCCGTATTCCTTAAATGCTTTTTTTATCTCCATATATCGAGGATAAAAGCTGTCACGTTTCATCGAATGGTTATAGTCAAGTTTTATATAGTACTCGCTCAATATGGGGAGATAGTTCTTTTCGAAAAATTCTACGTATGATACAACGGCATCCATCTCCGTGTCTCTGGATTCATCTCGGAATTTCTTAACCACGATATCATTCAGTAAGGTAAAAACATCCTCCTCTCCTCTTTCAGCTTCATCTCGTACCAAACCGTATCGTTGCTGCAGCGAGCGTATATTTTCCAGATCATCAATGGAATGTCTTAAAGCTTCTATTTCTCTAAGCACCCTTTTTCGCTGTTGTTTGCTGGACGAAGTTCTATACACCCCCTCGAGCTGTTTCAAGATTATCATTTTTTTCTCGATTACATCCTGAACCTTGCGGGCTTTCCTCATAACAAAGGGGGTCCTGTTATGTTTCCACAAAAATAATCTCTATCCGTTAAAACGGATAGAGATTATTGGGAGCTTGAATAGCAGTTTAAAAAGTGCGGAGCACTAAAGATTGAGCAGTTCTTTACCACCCATCTTCCATGTCATCTTCGTCTCTATGTTCCTCTGTATAAATGTCAGAGATAGCTCGGAGCTCAGCGAAGTACACGTAGTAAACACCGTAACTCTCTTCAGGATCAGTCACTATGCTCATGCCGACAAAGCTGATTCCGCGCCAGTCTGTGTCATGATAATTGTGCTGCTTGATGTTTGTCGGAACGGCAATTGAAAGCTTCTTCCAACCCACGAAATCGAGAAGGCCCATATCTAGCATCATCTCGTTGCCCTGATAATCAAGGATATGGGCGTATAAACGATGCTGAAAGCTCCTTCCGCAAACCCACATCGTCAAGGCCTTTGTTATACCGGGAACTTTAATGGGTTTTGCTGGGGCCATCTTTAACCGAGCATATCCTCTCTGTGTAAAGGCCACCTTTACACCGAGCACATATTCATTTTCTGTTCCATCAAAGGGATCGATTTCACTCACTTCGAGAGGCCTACCCCTCCGCTTCATCGATAGGGTTATCCCCTGATCAAGGGGCATATTCGTTGACCATGTATCAGCATCTTCAAAATGTGTTATGGGAATATCGGCGATCAACTTTCCCGCAGTCTCTATACCGATTTGAAGATTCTCGATATCCACCTCTTGAGCTAGGATTGCAAAGGGCAATGCGGTTAAGATAAGAAAGGAACTGAGAATAAATAGCAGCCTATTCATTTATCATATCTCCTTTTATTCAGAACTCCATATATCCTTCGATCTGTCAGCCAGGATATCTCCATCAAACCGCCTCTTGTATACGTCAGTGAGCACCTTCAGGTGATCGATGTAGATGATATAATCATCCACACGTTCAACAGGCTCAGTCCAGATAACGAGCCTCACCAGGGTGAGCGGTTTTTCCATAGGAAGATATCGCACAAACTGTGGGATCCATCTCGGTATATCCACACTCATATTCTTCCAGCCCATAAAATGAAGACTTCCGAGCTGCACCCTGTGCACGATACCCCGATAATCCCTTATGTGGGCTTCAAGGTTATAGTAATAATTGCCCCCCCAGACCCAGAGATCGATCTTCTTTGCATGGCCCGGTATTACAATCTCTTCCTCGGGATATATCCAGATACTGTTGTATCCCTTCCTGGTAAATGCTGCCCTCACCCCGAGAACATACTTGTTTTCACCTACTTCATACCCAGATGTCAGGGCAATCGGGGCACCTTCGATACCGGTCTTTAATTGCGGAAATCCATCAGCAGTAAATCTTGATGCAGAGACCTGCCAATTCTTTTCATTGGTTTCAAAATCGTCGAGAACGACGCTTCTGATATCTTCCATTTGAAAACCAAAACCCTGACCGAAGTACTGGGCGCTCAAAAGCGATGGAATTGCGAGGATAAGGAGTATGAGGCTTATGCCAAAGATTCTGGGCTTCATTCATTTTCTCCTTTTAAAAAATGAGAGACGTTTATACCTATCTTTTTCTTTTATCGGTAACTGGGCAGTAAATTTTTAACGTTAATTTCCATGAAAATCAGATATATATTAAGTATAGGACGCTATTGTGACCTCTGTCAATACCCGATTTGTCTCTCCCCTTCGGCCCCCAATTTCTTGACACTTCTATACCTGATAGCTATCGTTAAGAACATTAAAAAAACGCCCTTTGTAGAATCATTACTAAATAAACAATCACTTTAGGAGTCTTTTTGAAAATTTTATTCCTCCAGGAGCAGCCTTGTATACGAGCTCTGAAATACGCCAGAGGGCTCAGATCTTACAGGAATGATCTACTGCTCTTTTTTGGATACTGCGGAAAGACACTGGACTTATTCTATGGGAAGGGCAATGAATTTTTCAATGGCTGGCATAAACTCAAAAACCAAACAGACTATGAATTAAAAGAAATTGTTAAACGGGTTAATCCTGAATTAATACATTGTCACAATGCTCCCGATTCTCTGACCGTCCAGTGTATTCGTCTCTTCCGTGGCAAGATACCTATTGTTCATGATGTACACGATCTGCTCTCCATTCGGCATACGAAATACGATGATGGGATCGAGAGAAAAAATTTAAACAGCGCACAAATAACCGGAGAGGAAAAAACAGCCTTTGAAAAAAGTGATGGTATAATTACCGTATCTGAAGCCATTCTGGAAATTGCCAAGAAGAAATATAATCTCAATTCTCAGAATTTGCTCGTATTTCCGAATTTTGTATCCGCTCAGATGGTACCACAAACCTCTAAAAACAAGCATTCCAGTGCTGATGGAATGGTACATATAGTTTATGAGGGACACCTCGACGGAACAAGGACTGGGGGACATTATGATCTGTTCGACATTTTCAAAGAGATTTCTCATCACGAAATGCATCTTCATATCTATCCTTCAAGAGAAAACGTGCTCTACCGGAATCTCGCAATTGAAGAACCGTTTATACATTACCACGGAAGTAAACCTCCGGACGTCTTGATGAAGGAGCTAACCCAGTATGATTTCGGTTGGTCAGGATTCAATACAGACAAAAACAGGATACATGCCGATACTGTTCTGGCAAACAAATTATTTGAATATATTGCAGCTGGGCTCCCGGTGATAACTTTTCCCCACAAGTCGCAGAGGAAATTTTTGGAATCAAATGGCATTGGACTTGTAATAAGACAAATTGATAAACTTGATAAAAAGCTGAGATCATCCTCATTGACCCTAATAAAAAAAAATGTTCTTAAGAAACGATTCAACTTTACCATGGAAAGACAAATAGGAAAGGTATACCAATTTTACGAAAAGCTCTTGAGGCGAAAGTCCTGTCAAGGGCTGAAAGTGCTGTCAAGTACTGAAAGTGCTGCCAAGTAACAAAATTTCATGTCAAACAAAAGGAGAGGAATATAATATGAAAATAACCGACGATGCCAAAGCAATTATTTACTTCCGGTCGGGGGATGCAAAAACTGTTGGCAAAAATTGTTACTATATGAATCATATAATCTGGTTGAATGCAGACCAAATCGAGCTCAGTGACAATGTGAGCTTTAATCACGGCGTCTATGTAAACGGGTATGGTGGACTCAAGATTGGGAAGAACAGTGGCATTGGTCCCTACAGCATGATTCATACAGCCAATCATTCCTTCGACGAAAAAAGTGTGAGTATGACAAAATGGACAAAGGCGCCGGTTATTATAGGCGAAAATTGTTGGATAGGAATGGGCTGTTGTATTCTTCCTGGAGTCACCATCGTGTAATTATCGGAGCGGGAAGTGTTGTCGTTAAGGATATACCTTCCGACGTTATTGCTGTTGGAAACCCCTGCAGACCGGTGAAAACTCGAGATGGAAAAAGAATAAACTGAATTAACAGCTCATGGAAAGAATACCATACCCCTCGTGGGCCATATAAGAGCTTCGTACATACGGACCGGAGGCAACATATTTGAATCCTATACGGCGGGCTTCGGTTTCATAGCTCTCGAACGTTTCGGGAGAAACGTATTCATGAACAGGGATGTTGCCTTTCAGTGGCTGGAGATACTGGCCAATGGTAACGGCCCTACACCCGGCATAAAACAGATCTCTCAGTACATCACAAACCTCTTTCTCCTTTTCTCCAAACCCGACCATGAACCCAGATTTAAGAAATATGCTGGGGTAATTTTTATGAATGTAGCGTAAAAATTCTATGGACCTCTCGTAATTCGCCTCAGGCCTTACTCTTCGGTACAGACGGGGCACGGTTTCAACATTATGATTGAATACATCCGGTCCGGCCAGCGTGACCGTATCGATCGCCCTGGTATTTCCCTCGAAATCGGGAGTCAAAACCTCAACCTTGATATGCGGGTCATAGGATCGTATGGAGCGGATACATTTCGCAAACTGTTCTGCACCCCCATCAGCAAGATCGTCCCGGGTAACCGAAGTTATCACCACATAGCGGAGGTCGAGTCTCTTAACCGCCTCCAGAATCCTCTTTGGCTCATCAGCGTCAATAGGAAGCTTCTCCTCCTTTGGAGCCTTTTCAACTGAACAGAATGCGCACCCCCGGGTACAGCTGTTGCCAAGGATAAGAAATGTGGCCCTTTTATGGAGAAAACATTCGGAGAGATTGGGACAGCGAGCACTCTTACATACGGTATTCAATCCCAGGGTATTCAGAATAGACTTAACCTCATGCCGCTCTTCGGAATACTGTATTCTTTTATTGAGCCAGGGGGGTTTCTTCAATCGCTTGGTATTTTCATTCATAATTTGATCTGGTATATATTAACAGTACGCTAAAATGTTGATTAATCACCAGCAACTAATTTGTCACCGGTGAATAAAAATGAATTTACTTTGTTAGGGTTGAATTGTCCAGAGTAGAGGTAATAAATCAGGAATCCTTCTTAAGAACAAAGGGATCTTTCAGACCAAAAATCCTTTTCATAGAGGTCATTGTGTTGACGGCAACACTGTGCTTTTCAAAAGGGCCTACCCTTACACGATAGTAAGTCTTTTCACCCACTACTGCTTCCTCAATTTCGACTCGATACATATTTTTTTGTAGACGTTCAGAAAATTTTTCCGCGTTTTCCTGTTTCATAAATGAAGCAACCTGAATATAGTAATCGCCAATTGGTCTGTAGATCGGTTTTTCTTTTCTTGTGTGTATCGTCAGGGGTGATGGTTTTTCTACCTTTTCTGCGGAAATGCTCAAGGCTGCCTCAGATTCCTCAAGGAGTATGTCTGAGGTTTTTTCGTTCGCCTCAACCGCCTTTTCAAGGCTTTTTACATCGATATAGCGTGTCTCCGCCTCAAGTTCATCGTTAAAGAGGTCCAGTATCTTAATCTCATCTCCTCTTGTCTCTTGTGCAGCAGTATCTTTTCTTCCAAGCTTCAGTAGATCCAGTTTATCCCTTCCTTCTTCTCGGCCTCCACCAATGTAGAAACCGAATACAAATACCGCAATGAGTATTACACCAATAAGAAAGGCTATCCAGAAAAGTCTTCCCATATCGAGGTTTACCTGATAATATTCCTTTCCCCTTCTTCTCTCGTCATCCATGCTCTAAGCCTTTAATAATGGATTTCACTTTTTTCCTGAAATCCCCTATGTTGCCGTTATTGTCTATTACCTTATCGACAAAATGTAATTTCTCCTTTACAGGGATTTGTGAGCGCAGTCGCTTCAAGGCTTCCTCTTCCGAAATATGGTCCCGCCTAATCGCTCTTCTCACTGCTGTGTGTTGATCCACCTCGACGACCAGTACAAAATCACAGAGCATGTGAAGACACATTTCAACAAGCAGAGCTGCGTTGATGACGAAATACCCATCAGCCCGGACTTCTCGCTTCACCTGCTCCACCATCCATGGGTGGACGATGTTTTCAAGTCTTCTTTTCTGACTATGGTCATTAAAAACAATATCACCAAGTTTTTTTCTGTCAACCTGACCGTTTCTAAGAATGGCCTTACCAAAAGTCCGAACAATCTCATTTTTACTGAACTTTAATGCCTCATGTCCCAATCGATCGACATCGATAATACGGTAACCACTCTCCCGGAATAGAGAGCTTGCAATATCTTTCCCTGAGCAGTAATTGCCGGTGATCCCGATCACCATGAAGTCATCCTTGTACGATTTTCGCCCTAATGCGCCTCTTCCCAGTTGCCTCCTGATGATATATTGACCCTCAAAGGAACGTTAAATGAAATGGCGTTCTCCATTTTCTCCTTTACGAACTCCTTAAGTCCATCACGCTCATTCTCAGGAGCTTCGAAAACGAGTTCATCGTGTACCTGTATGAGCATTCGCGAGTACATCTTTCTTTTTACTATCTCGGCATCGATCTCCACCATCGCCTTCTTGATGAGATCAGCAGCAGTACCCTGAATAGGCGTATTTATGGCGATCCTCCTTGCTGCTTCGAAAATATTCCTGTTCTGTGAAGATATTTCAGGTATGTACCGCCTCCTACCAAGCAGGGTTTCGACATATCCTTTTTCCTTGGCATCCGCAATAATTTTATCGAAAAAGGCTTTAACCCCCCCATACTCGAGAAAATAGGTATCGATAAAGGTTGCCGCCTCCTGTCTTGAAATCCCCAGCCTCTTCGATAATCCAAAGGGACTCATCCCATACAGAATACTGAAATTAATCGTTTTGGCTGCCTGTCTCTGCTTGTTGGTAACGCTGTCCTCCTCAACACCAAAGAGAAGCGCAGCGGTTGCCCGATGTACATCGCGGTCGTTTCTAAAGGCACTCATGAGGGACTCATCCTCCGAGAGAGACGCAAGAATTCTGAGCTCTATCTGCGAGTAATCAACCGAAATGAATTCCCATCCCTCCTCGGGAATAAAGGCTCGCCTGATGGCACTGCCCTCCCTTTCCCTGATCGGTATATTCTGCAGATTCGGAGTATTCGAGGAAAGCCGTCCGGTTGCCGCTATGGTCTGATTAAAGGAGGTATGAATTCTTCCTGTATTTGGATTGATCATCCCGGGTAGAGAGTCGATGTAGGTAGACTTCAATTTCGTTAGCATCCGATGGCGGAGCAGAAGCCGGGCAATTTCATAGGTACTGGAGAGCTCCTCCAGCACCGACTCATCGGTTGAAAAACCCGTTTTGGTCTTCTTTATTACAGGAAGCTTCATCCTGTCGAAGAGCACCTCGGCGAGCTGTTTTGTTGACCGCACGTTGAACTCTTCCCCTGCAAACTCAAATATCTCTTTTTCGATTTTTTCGATCTCCACACCGAAATCCCTGCTCATCTCTGCGAGGTACTTCTTATTCACCTGAACACCGGTACTTTCCATCTTTCCAAGCACAACGATCAGTGGTATTTCTATTTCCCTGTACAGTGAGAGGAGATTTTCCTCATCGAGTCGTTTCTCAAGGAGATTCACGAGTCTGAGAGCAATATCGCTGTCCTCGCAGGCATAATCCACGACCTCCTCCAATGGACTGTCGAGCAAGGTCTCATCCTTACCGGTGACGAGATCTGTATAGTGTATGGTAGTGTAATCGAGATACTCATTTGCTAAGTCGTCAAGACTAAATCGCTGTTTTTGGGGGTTGAGAAGGTAGGCGGCGATCATTGAATCTCCGGTAATTCCAGCCATCTGTATTCCATCTTTCCGAAGAATGATATAGTCATATTTAATATTCTGCCCCTTCTTTTGAATGTTCGGATCCTCAAGAATCCCTCTGAGCTCGGATTTTAGAAATGATGTCCCGAATGGTTTTCCCTCCCTTGAAATGATCGGTATGTAGTATCCAGCTTCCGGATCGACCGAGATCGAAACACCGATAATTTCTGCGGTGTGCGCGTCTCTTCCGGTCGATTCGGTATCAAAAGACATCAATCCTCTTTTTCGAATCTTCTTCTCAAGTTTTTTATATTCTTCGAGCGAACTGATTAGGGAGTATTTTCCCCTGACAGGGCGCTCAACCTTTTTTACAACTGCCTCTCCAGTGGCTCGAGCTCTCAGATCAGCAACGAGGGAACTCATCTCCTTCTCCGCAAGAATCCTAATTCCATCCTCCATTGGAAAAGTGTCGATACGATATTCCTGAAGTTCGAAATCAATGGGCGCATCCCTCCGTATGGTGACCAGCTCCTTACTTAAGAATGCATTATCCCTTCCCTCAGTGAGGAGCTCTCGTATCCTCTCTTTTTCAATAGAATCAAGGTTTTCGTAGAGATTTTCGATACTCTTGAACTTCTGAATAAGGTCTACCGCGGTAGTCTTGCCTATACCCTTCACGCCGGGTACGTTGTCAGATTGGTCTCCCATGAGGGCAAGAAGATCAGTGATACTACCGGGTGAAACACCCCAGACTTCAGAGACCTTTTCGCTGTTCAGAATTTCTATCTCAGATATACCCTTTTTATTTGCATAAACTGAAACAGAATCATCCACGAGCTGAAGAATATCTTTGTCACTGGAAAGAATCACCGTTCTCATGCCAAAGGCTTTTGCCCTATCGGAGAGCGTTCCGATCAAATCATCCGCCTCATAGCCATCCCATTCAATCGATCTTATTCCCAGCTTCCGGATGATCTCTTTTATTGATTCAACCTGCGCAAGTAGATCTTCAGGAGCTTTGAGTCTCTTTGCCTTGTACTCTGGAAACTGCTGATGGCGGAACGTTTTCCCCCTGGCGTCAAAGGTGCATATAAGATAGTCAGGCTTTTCATCCTGAATGAGTTTCAACATCATTCTCATGAAACCAAATATTGCAGAGGTATTTTCGCCCTTTGTTGTTATGAGCGGTCTCCGAATGAATGCGTAGTAAGCTCGGTAAACAAGTCCATGTCCATCAATGATATATAGTATATCTTTCATAACTCTGTACCTTTTCAAACATAATAACAAAAATATTTGATATCCACAAAGGAATGTTGGTAGATCGCAGGAACCTTACGCTCGGATGTTTACAATATGAGGTAACTGGGATGAAGGTGATATGGGGAATACATTAATGTTATGAAGCTTTTTTTCTGTTGCTGATAACGATTGCTCGAGATGGTTTCTGATATACAGACTCTCACTGATCACCGCTTCGTGAAGCCTGTCAATCTCGATAATTCTCTTGCGTACCGCATCATCCTGTCGAAGGGCAACGAGCTCAGGAACGATACATTTCAGACAGCTGTTTATATCCTCGATGAGCATTCGCTCATTTTCAGAAAGCTCGTAGAGAAACTCATAATTGCCCTTTTCGTTCGCTTCAGTTTCACGCTCCTTTAGCAATACAAGCTTCAAGTACGAGCGCTTGATGAAATCCAGATTCTCAATTACTGCTGCCCGTTTACCCAGCAATATCGATTCCTCCCCTTTTCTTCATTTCGTCAAGATTAGGATTAGGACTGTTCTTCGTTGCCTGGTTCCATGCTCCTCGAAGCTCCACCACCATATTCCGGACGAAATTGATCGGCTCTACATCTTTCTTCATGTTCCCTTCGATGAGCTTTACATTGAGAAAGGAGTATATGTTGAGTAGTTTTTTACTGACATCACCCACTTCCATATTGAGAGCCATGCTTAACTCGGCTAAAATATCCTGTGCCTTTATGATATTCGTGTTTACCACATCGAATTTCTTTTCAGGAACACTCTCGATTGCAATATCGAGAAACCTGATTATCCCATCATAGAGCATGACAATGAGTTTTCCCTTTGATGCCGTTTTGATCTGTGTTTCCCTATAATGGGAAATCCTTTCCTGATTCATGCACGAACCTTTCGTTTAAAATTGATAAGTCGCCAGTCATCATTATATATCGGTGAAGTATATTTCAAACTTTAAAATCTCTTCCTCGTAAATTCACATTTTTTATATATATACTGCTCCGCATCTTGTATTGCTTTTACTTTTGACTGGTTATTTTTGAATATACTGTTCCTGATTGCAAGTGTAAGAACAACCTCTCGGATCTCGCTCACTGCACATACCTCCGGTATCACCTCAAGACGTTCCCTCTTGTCCTGTCCTGTTCTTTCCGGGTTATATTTAAATGAAGGCATCGAGATCGAACACGCATTCTCAATATGTATACCCCCTGAACCCCAGTTAAATACCGTAATTTTATGAGAACGGATTGATTCTTTTATTAACGATTCGAGCTCTCCACGGTAACTGTCTAGGTTTTTTCTCCCCCTTCTGATTACTTCAGCTTCCCAGTTAAGCCCAGTATGAAGTCTCCATGAGTGATCTATACAGAAATCGTAGAAAAAACTGTGACGGGTATATGCTCTCCTCTTCGTATAGGTAAAATCCATTCCAGCAAGAATTATTGGATTAAATCCCATCAGTACTGCCAGCTTAAAGGCGAGGGATGATACTGCCCCATAACTCATTACCCTATCCTGCCGGCTTGCAACTGTGCTTACGAACAGAGCATTAATAGGGTGCGATGTAAAGTAGAGATATATTTTGTTAAATAGAGAAAAGGCACTGGGAGAACTCAAGAAATTCAGTACTACCGGTAGACCTTCCAATACATCCCCGGGCAATCCGCGAAAATGAAGAGACACCTGAGGCTGTGGATCGATACTGACGATGATATCTGGAATTATACCGCTCCCCACGAGGGGCTTGACCGAAGCATCGGTCGCAATCAAATAGATACTCTCCCGGTATTCCTTTATATGCCTGATAACTCCATCAAGTGAAGGCCCAGCCCCCGTAACAACTGCGGTTCCCCGCCACGTATTATAGAGGGAAGAAACCAGTGAGATTTCCCCGGCACTGCTCAGGTTCCTGAAATAATTATTAATCCATATCCGGGCAAACTTACCTATTGTTAATCCATCATTCAGCAGTACTGCGAGAGAATCCTTGATCTTCTTCTCAATCAAATCATATCGATCCTTGAACAATTTTCTGATCCGTGGATAGCTCAAAACCTGAATGCCCCTGAAAAAGAGGTACTCGTAATAACCCTTCAGATCTTCAATATACCGATAGATACGGTTACCCTTATAAAAATCAACCTTCTTATTATTGAGAATCGACTCGATTTCACCTTGCCCCCTTACGGTTCGAAAAAGCTCTTCATCCGGTTCGAGAACGACGATTTTCAACACTCGTGAGTCCGCTATAAAGGGTGTAATATGATACCCCAATCCAATTCCGAGAAATATGCATATTTCATTCCCTCGCGATCCGTATTCATCATAAAAACGCCTGCCATCCTTTATTGGGTCATAAACTGAATACACAGGATACCTGTTGCCTCGGTATCGATATACGAGGGTACTCCTACCTGTCCTTGCCTTTTCAATAAATGGTTTCATCTTAATTCCGCGAGATTACACACTTTGTCAAGTTCATGCACAAGAAAATCTATTTCAGAGGATACAGTTAACGCTCCTTCCTTAACAGATACAGGTCCAAAAAATTCCTCATAGATATCCAATTGTGAATCCTCACGCATCGTTGTTACCCGCGCGTGTATCTTCTTCATAGCTTCAGTTGAGCCGTTTATTTGCATTCCCGCCGTTCTCAGTTCACTTTTTATCTTTTTAAACTCTTCCTTCACATCGCTGCCGTATTGCTCGATCAGATCACTTTTGAGAAACCTCAGCCCTTCAATGCGCGCGCCATTATTCAGCCTAATCAAATCACCGAGTTCCACCTCCCGCTCGAACCAGTTTCGATAGAGAATTAACTTATGTGTGGAGGTGATCTCATCACCGCAATGGTCATGCACCCTTACAATTCTATCCCTTTTCAATCTCTCCAGCACATGGGTCTGCCAGTTTTGTAGAGCTGTTGAAGACAAATAGAGGAGATCGTCAAACCCTGCACCGCAGGCATGGTCTTTCAGCCCTCTGAAGGCGAAATCGTAACCTGCCAGGAAAAGCTTTGTAAATCCGAGCTGGCGGGCAAGCAGAATCATAACAATTGATGCGGATCCCTGCATGGGAATGACAATACTCCGCTCCTTGAGAATCCTGAACTGATTTTCCACAGGAAGCCCGTGGGAAAAGAGATATGTTTCTCCCACCCAGTTCCTCAACAATACACTATCGACCGTACAAGTCGTTATGAGTGGAATGGGACAACCCCTTACAAGCCTATACCGATTCCAGAACCCGGCATCCGTTGTTACCACGAAATCAGGAATCACTCCGTAATTTAAAAGATACTGAAGAGAAGGAAGCAGAGCGATAACGGGGAGATTGCGTGACCACCTTACAAGATCGGTTATGATCTCCTCCAAAAAGGGCCCAGAAGATACGAGAATAGCTGGGCCCCTGAATCGAAGGTACAGTGGTTTTAAACCAAACATATTCACCTTTCCATGCAACAGATTGCGCAGCACATTCTTTATCCAAAGCCTCATGGAAGCTCTCTGGGTTGCTTCAGATGCAACCCATTCCTTCAGTTTAGAAGTCAATAATGTCTTTACTTTGCTGTAGTAGATGCGGTGGAGTTGAACGCTTCTCGGATGTTCAAACACTTCAGGTTTCTGAAATCTAATCTGACCGATTCTACCCTCCATGCTAGATGCATCGAGACCAACGAGGGGGATAATGCGACGGAGTATTTCAGGCTTAATGATATAGAGACTTGACCTGAAAATACCCACCTCCCGCTCGATGATTACTGCACTCCCCGTCTCGTCTTTTTGAAGTTCATTTATGTGATATCCAAGGCCACTCCCCATGAATATAGGGAGAGCGCCAAGGTTGCCGCGTTTATAAACTTTCGCCTCCCTCTCTGGATCATAGCGTGATTCTATATAGATTCCTCCTATCTTCAGAGTCAGACTTTTCTTTTTAGTGAACTCGATAAATTTCTCAGGTTTACACTGAATCACTTTCTTGTACAGGTGTTGGTCAAGTTCTTTGAGGAGGGTCAGATTTCGTTTAAAATTCCGCCTGTATTCGGTGGGGATTTGCTGAACCATTCTCCTATCTGAACACCCTTCATTCAATTAGCTGAAGGATTTCGGCGACACTTTTACTCTTATTCGGATAACTCGTCCGGAATGGAAACAGGGTCATGGGAGATTTTCCTTTTTCCTTCGGCATCAGTTCAGATACAGCAGATTTCACCTCCCTTACAACAGCAGCAGCTTCATCGGCATCTCTCCTTACGAGAAGCAGAACAACCTTGTTCAATGAAACCGTATGGACTACACCTCTATCACCCAAACAACTCTCAACAAGTTTGTTAAATCTATCGAGAAGCTTCCGGTAACTTCCGAAACCCATTTCCCGGATAAGAACCTTGAAATTCTTTATTTTAAATGCAACCACTTGCAGTAAAGATCTGCTCCTCCGTGCTCGCGCGGCTTCCTGTTCGAGCAGTGATTCAAAAGCTTCAAATGGATCCATATCGGTGATCTTGCTGTAGAGAAGGAAGGGTACAAGACTCTGTGCTATGTGTTGTAGTTTCTTTTTCATGCGTGCCGAAATGGCTTTCGCAACACCCTTCATCCTGAGGATGATGAGAACACCAAGGGTTTCACCGCGGAACTGCACGGGGACAACAGCTGCGGTATTTGCATTCGCCCTATCCTCTTTTGGTAGCTTATCCAAACGACTATCAATATTCTCCAAGACTGCCGGTTCTTCGCTTCTGATAATAGAATTGATCTCCCGATCGCGCTTTGAAATTCTATACCGCGACAGCCCTTTATCGGAAATGCCGATACCTGCCACTATTTTGATGGGATCTCTTTTCCCCCATCCTGTTGCAAATATTCCTGCTCCGATATCGAATTCTTTTGCTATATTATCCAAAATTTCCGAGATGCTAAATTTAGAAAGTATTGAATAATCGTACAATTCGAGCATAGAGAGAAGCTCATCCTTCTGATCTGATATCTTATCTAAACGTTTTCTGGCATTTCTCTCGATAAAATAGGTAACTAGATGCACAGCGGCCATGCGAGCAAACAACTGTAGATTCTCTTTGTCTATTCCCGGTCTTTTGGGTTGATTTCCAATTACTATGAATCCGGGAAGACGATCACCAAAAGCAATGGGAACGACTGTCCATGGCGAGTAGGATCTGAGAGGGATGGCCTCCTCTAAAACCTGCTTATCCTTCAGACTTTGTATTTTTATGAGCTTCTCATCGTTTTCTGCAATATACTCAATAAAAGCAGATGTTTTTTTGAAGCTGATCCGTTCCCTTCTCTGCGAGGTTTCCTGTTCAGCCCCATTTTCACCAACCTCACCACTGGTTGCTGCCCTTTCCTCACGATATCTCCTCCCATCATAAGAAACCAATAGTGCGCTCTTTCCATTTCCAAGGAGCATGAAGGTTTGGAGTATGGCGTCAAAAAAACCCTTATACCCCACACTTACGATGATCTGGTTAAATTGATTGAAAAGCTTCAGGTATTCGTTTGCTAGAAGATAATCACTTAATACAGTTGGAACTGCCTTTGGGGGTGATGGTTTTTTCTCCACCTTAGCTGTAATTTTTTCAGGTGTGGTTGGTTTCTCCTCTGGAATTTCCTCTTCGAATATGGGCGCTTCTTTGGCAGGCGGTTTTGCCTGGGTCTCTCTTATCAGCAGGATTGCCTTTGCAAGAAGTCCCGCTGTACCAACCTTTACCCCTCTGGGAATATTTTCCTCACCGAATCTCTTTGCCCGATCGAAGAGGCCTTCTTTGGCAATTTCATTGTAATACTTTCCTGCTTTTACGAGCAGGCCGGAACTTTCCAGCCCTAATACTGCGATTCGCTGTTGTAAACCCTCTTCCTCTACCTGTGAGATCTCCGCACTGCTCTGAAGCTCCTCTTGGGTGGGTAATTCGACCTGTTGAGAAGCCCGTGCCAGAAGCCCTGCAGTTTTTTTTTCCTTATCTAACTGACTGATGAACTGCATTGCCTTTTCGAGTAGTCCCATGATGCTCCTCTCGTTTAATTAAGAAAACAGCTCTTTAAACATTATCGGACTCTTCCAGCACTGGATAAATGTATAGAACCCGGTTTTCGTCCCTTAATATTGTCATGTTTAAGGATAAAAAGTCAATATCATTGGAGAATCTCCGGGTACATGCTATATAGTGATTGGAGGGAGCCTATTCGGGTCTGTTCTGCCAGGCTTGGACGATCATTTCTTCGAGAAAGTGGAGGGTATGCGCAACAGTATCGGATATTCCCTCTCCGAGTTGTACGTTTTGAGGCTGAACGCCGAGCATGTAAATTTCTGCACCTGTTTCCTCTCTCAGATATTTGATAAATACGGCGGGTGAGATATCATGGGTGGAAAGCCCATCGTTTAAAATATTATCCTCCGTCAATATTCGGAAAGCACCCGGTTTCTGATAGAGGTACACTGCATCGATGATGAGGACCGTATCTGGATTCTCATTCACGATTTTTCCGAAGTAATTCTCTGGAACCTCTCCACCATCTAAGCAAGGAGCTTCAATCCTCGTTTTCAACCTTGCAATAATTTCAGGTCCAAGACCATCATCGTGGCGCATGGGATTTCCAATACCAAGAAACACAACCTTCCCTTTAATTATGTCCTTGAGTTGATTAGATCCGTAACTGTTTTTCAATTGCAGAGTCTCAAAACATCTGGCGTTTTAACGAGTCGTAAGAGTTGTATCTCTTCTACAGCGGGCGCAGAGGATTTTAATTCTATCTGAGCGGCCATGATCCCTTAATGCAGAGATAATATTCTCATCAATAACCCCAAGACTCGCCATACGGGAATAGTAGAGTGTGGGACTTGAATAGGTTCGTTCCCCGATTCTCTCGGATATCCAATTAAGGTGATCCTTACAGGCAATGACGTCCCCGCATAGTTCACAGAGCTGCAGTTCCTTCTCGATGGTCTCGAAGGCTTGCGATCTATCAAAGAATGCGAGTTCCCAGTCATTCGACAATTTAATTCCTTCATTATCAGCTATACAGGCTTGCTCGCATGAGCCACAGAAGATGCACGTATCGGTATAGTGATACATAATTCTCTTCGATTCTTTACCATTTGTTTTATCACTATGACCTATTGCTTCAACAGGACAAACCAGTTCACAGGCGAGACAGCCCACACACTTTTCGGGATCGTACTTCGGTTGGCCTCTGAAACTTGGGTAAGGTGTATGCGGTTTCTTCGGGAACTTTGACGTATAAGGACCCACAATGAGTGCCTTTACCGCCTCTACGAGTTCTCTTGCTTTCGGCAGTTTCATTTTATCCCCATTTTCCTTCGTATTTTATCTGTTTTTTCCTGCGATAGTTTAACAAGATCCTGCCCGCCGTACACTTTCTTTCCCTTTACATCCCGTATGGCCATTCTCTCCGTACAGCAGTAGCATGGATCAATCGCAGCGAGGATGATTGAAGCATCCGATATGGTTTCACCGATAACGGTAGCCTGAAAGGTTGGTAGATTCATGTATGTTGGTGCCCGTACCTTATGACGTGCGGGACGGTTTGTTCCGTCACTTCGCACATAGTGAAATGTCTCTCCACGAGGCGCCTCGTGGGCACCGATGCCCTCGCCTGGTGGAATGTTCTTGATTTTCATATCGATTTCCCCATCCGGGAGTTTCTCGATACAGGTCTTGACTATCTTAATGGATTCATAAGTTTCAAGTATTCGGATAACCGCTTTGTCAAAGACATCCCCATTTTCAGTAACGATCATGTCCCAATCGATCTGGTCATACGCGCCGTATGGTGCATTCTTGCGTACATCCTTAGCAACACCCGATGCCCGTGAAGTCGGTCCCACAGCACAATAATCGAGAGCCTCTCCCTTTGTGAGAATGCCAATTCCTTTCAAACGTGCATGGAGAACCGGATCGTCAAGAATAGCTTTTTTGAGCCGGTTTACTGTGGGTATGATGGAGTCGATTTTCTTTAATGCTACTGGTATATCTTCAGTTTTGATATCCCGTCTGACGCCTCCTGGCTTGAACATCGCGTAGTTGTTCCTGTTTCCTGTGAGAATCTCGAGCACATCGAGTATCTCTTCTCTGAGCTTCCACACCCACATATACACCGTATTGTATCCCAGAAAATGCCCGGCAAGTCCGAGCCATAGAAGGTGTGAATGTATTCGCTCAACCTCGGCAACTATAGTCCGGATGTATTTCGCCCTCTCCGGCACCTCAACGGGAATGACATCTTCCACGGCTCTGGTATATGCAAAAGGATGGGACGTTGAACAGATGCCGCATATTCTTTCAATTACGAAAGTTGCCTGGTCAAATGTCTTCATCTCTGAGAGTTTTTCTATTCCTCTGTGGTTGTACCCTATACTCACATCCATATCAACAACAGTCTCTCCATCAACTGTTAAGGTAAACAACTCTGGTTCTTCCTGAAGTGGATGCCAGGGTCCAATTGGTACAACTGATTTCGCCATCACACACCTCGATCTCTAACAGCTTTTTTATCCCACTCTTGATAGTCTCTTCTCAAAGGATATACTCCCTTAGGCCACTCATCTGATAGAAGCAATCGCCTCATATCTGGGTGATTCTTGAATTCTATTCCAAGCAACTCACTCATTTCTCTCTCAATCCAGTTCACACCTTTGAATGTGTTTGCGAGGGATTCGATCTCCGGCTTCTCTTTATCGAGCTTAACCCTCAAAGAGATGAGTAGATTGATATATTCCAGCGAGAAATGATAGAGAATCTCAAGATGAGTGCGGGCATCTAAACCGGATGCAATATTGAATCGGGCTTCAAGATCTTTGAATATATACCCACCGACTTTTACAATGGAATCCGGATTGATCTCTATATAGATCCTCTTGGGCGACTTGTCAAAAAAATCTATGATATCATCTTTAAACCGCGTTTTGATGTCTTTAACTATTTCCTCTCTTGTCATCATTTACCTTTCACCTTCTGAATGAGTTTCACCGCACCTGCTAATATGGCTTCAGGTTTTGGGGGGCAACCAGGGATATATGCATCTACCGGGATAATATGGTCAAGCGGTATCGGACAGTTGTAGCTGTGAATGAACAAACCCCTGGATAATGAACATTCTCCAATTGCAACAACGACACACGGCTTCGGTGTCTGATCATAGAGGATTTTTAAACGCTTTGCCGACTTTCTGTTGCAAGACCCTGTGACCAGAAGTACGTCGGCATGCTTAATACTTCCCGCCAGTAGCATGCCGAATCGTTCAATATCGAATCGGGGCGTTAGACAGTCAAGTATCTCGATATCACAGTTGTTACAGCTCCCCGTAGCTAGGTGAAATACCCAGGGGGATTTCAGTAATGCATTAACCGCAATACTCACAGCAGAACTCCTTTCACATTCCGAGCAATGCAAAAACCACAGCAACTACCGCTATTCCGGTAACCGGACCCCAGAACAGCTTCATCGCCTGATCGATTCTCAGCCTCGGATTAGTATTCCGGATGACCGTTATTACCACAAGTATGGCAACGTACTTGAGAACACTGTACAGTATTTGTATACCGCCCAGATGAAACCCGCCCAGAAAAAGAATCACGAGAAAAAAGGGAAGTGTGAAAAGCAGCATGTTTTTCATGAGCTTGAACATGGCGAGCCCTGTTCCTGAGTACTCCGTAAGTGGACCGCTTATGATCTCGGTTTCAGCTTCGGGTATATCAAATGGTACCAGTGCCAGTTTTGCCTGCATGACCAGAACAAAGACCACCAGTGCAAGTATCCCGGAAACACTCAGGGCAAATACACCGGTCTCCGCCTGCAATCTGAGGATTTCTCCAAGCTTGAGGGAGAAACCCGACTTTATAATTGGTACCAGTACTATCAGGATAAAGGGAAGCTCGTAGCTCAAAAGAAGCTTCATCTCCCTCGATGCACCAACACGAGCCAGAGGGTTTCCCGATGCAAATCCCCCCATCATAATGCTTATGGAGGGTATGGCCAACAGATAGATCACAACAATGACATCACCAAAAAAACTCTGAATGGGATTTCCACTGTTTGCCCAGAGTATCGTAGCAGCTATGGCAACACTGCCAAATCCAAGCATCGGCGCCAGGATGAACATAACCCTGGAGGACCCTGCTGGAATGAGTGTTTCCTTCCCGAGAAGCTTCACGATATCACGAAACGGCTGGAGAAAGGGCGGACCGACACGGTACTGCAGTCTCGCAGTAACTTTTCTGTCGATCCAGCTTGCAACAAGCCCAATGAAAGCTGTTAGAATAACTCCATATACGATCAGGTATACGATAAGCATTATGCCTTCTCTTTCTCCCAGTGCGTCGAATGAACGATGAGATTATCACCGACGAGAAAAGTATTTTCCTCCAACTCCTCATCGGCTTTTTTCAGACTCAGCGCACCATAGGAACAAGTTTTTATACAGAGCGGTTCATCCTTTATATCTCTTCGATCGAGACAGAAATCACAGACATGCACTATATAAGGAACGTTTTCGGGGTAAATCGTGCCGTAAGGGCAGGCGTGAGAACAGGATTTACAGCCCACACAGCGCATATTATGTCTCATTAAAAACTTGTCTTTGTTTTCCTGCTGTTCCAGAGCATCAACCGGACAGGCTGAAACACAGTGGGGCTCTTCACACTTGCGGCAAACCAGTGCATAGGTTGCAAGCTCAGCTATCGAATTAATACCATTGTTTTGTGGATGATAGAAGTAGCTGCAAAGGATTTCACAGTCCTTACACTCTCCGGAGCTGCACAGATCGAGATCGATAAAGAGCCTGAAGTCAGAACCCTTCTTTGCCTCAATGTTTATCTTTCCCAGATAGAGCTCTTCTGCTGAGTTTGTCATAGCCTTATCCTCAATCCCATATATTCGGAAAATTCTTGATCCTTTCGAAACGGAAAACGGGTCCATCCTTGCAGGCATAGAAGGTGCCGAGCCTACAGTGTCCGCATTTACCGAGACCACAGGACATGTTCTTCTCCATTGAGAGGTAGATATTTTTTTCCTTGAAACCAAGCTCCAACAATTTTTTTGTTGTGAATTTCATCATAATTGGCGGACCGCAGACAATCCCTACACCGTTTGCATGATCCATTGGTATTCCGTCAAGAATCGTTGTCACAACTCCGACATTATCCTTCCATTCACCGTTCTTCGCTTCATCAACTGTAAGTTCCACATCAAGGTCATCCCTTTTGGCCCATGTATCTATCTCTTTTTTATAGAGAAAATCTTTGGGAGTTTTGCACCCACCTCTGAAGAACAATGCTTTGAATTCTTCGGAATGGTCGAAGAATTCATACATCAAGCTTCTCAAAGGTGCAAAACCACATCCGCCTCCAACAACCAGTACCTCTTTTCCCACATACTCATCCATTGGGTAACCTGTTCCGAAGGGTCCTCGCAATCCAACTTTTGCACCCTTTTTCAGGTTATGAATTTCCTCTGTTACCTTACCGACCCGCATCACACTTACCTCTAATGAGTCTTTGATGGCAGGCCTCGAGGAAGGGGTGAATGGTGCCTCACCCACTCCGAGAACAGTGAGCTCGATAAATTGTCCGGTCTCAAAGGTCAGTTCCTCTTTCGGTTTAAGCTTTAATGTTTTAATCGTTGGTGTTTCAGTCACTACGTCCAATACATCTGTTTCGATTGGTCTGTATGGGTTATTGCTTTTATACATTTTCTACGAGCCTTTTTAAAACTTTTCTAATATCTATCTTTGCCGGACATGCCGCAATACAGCGGCCGCATCCGGTACATGCGTATATTTCACCAATTTTTGGGAAAAAGTCGAACTTTTTCTCAAATCGGTTTCTCAATCTCATCCAGAGCTGTGGTCTTGGATTTGCCCCTCCTGCTACCCGTGCAAAGTCCTTTATCATACAGGAGTCCCATACCCGAAGACGGGCCAGTTTATCCTTATCCTTCTGATCATACATGAGGAAACAGTGACAGGTAGGACATATCATATTACACGCACCGCATTCGACGCAATTTTCAGCTTCCTCTTTCCAAATATTCGTGTTAAAGCTCTTCCGAATCATTTCGTTGAAGCTGTCCTGGTCGGGAATATTGTTGTCCTTTATATTTTTCCCAACCTGTTTCGTGACCTTCTTTCTCTGCTCATCCCGTTCAGAAACGAGATCACCCTTTGCCTCAGAAAATAGTGATGAATTTAGATTAATGAGTGATTCTCCCCTCGCGGAGCCGGATTCAACGATGAAACCTCCATTGACTTCGGAGAGATTGACGTCAAAATCTTCCATTGGATAAGGATTGACATGAAGCGAGAGACAGTAACAGGTGTCGATGGCCATAGTGCAATCTGAAGCTATAATAAAGTTCTCTTCACGCTCTTTCATATAGAAGGGATCCTTGTAATCGTCATCCCTGAATACCCGATCCTGGACCTTGAATCCCTTTAAATCACACGCCTTGACTCCCACGATGCAGTAGGGTTTCTCACCGGTTCTGGGCACTTCATCCTTGAAGCCATCCGCAATTATTTCCCTCGATCTCATATAAAACAATTTTAACGGTTCGAATGGTCTTACCTCACCGATAACCAACTGCCCGTTTCCTGAGGATTCTTCAAATTGTTCCTTAGACAGAAATTTGGTATAAAATCGGTTTTCACCTTTTTTTACCGGGATAAAAACAGAGTAGTCTTTCTGAAGATTCTCCAACAGACTTGAGAAATTCTCTTTTGATATGAAATAGGTGGTCATAACTAGTTTGGTCGCCTTTTTTGATTTTTCTTTATTCTGTGAAATCTAAAGGAGTCTATTATTAATTGTTAATTATTTAACGATAATTCTTCTTGAAACTTTCCTCTTCAACAAGTCCTTTTGTCCTTAACTCCCCCGTAATTATAACTTTATATTATTGCCCGTAATTAAATACTTATGAAGATTATGAATTTGAGTAGTATTTATCGCATTTTATACTAATAAACAAATTTTTGTCAAGCATTTTTTAATTTTTTTTATAAAATTTGCTTGACAAAAATTTGTTTATTCTATAAAATCGTGCTTAATCTAAATTAGCATTTTTGAATAATAGGTAATTTTTCTAACTTCTTACTTAATTTAAGTAATAAAGCTAATTCGGTCTTACGGGCATAGAGTAATACCTTTCACGATCATCGTACTTAATAACCGAAGCATTGCTTTTCAACAAACTGAACTTGACGAGGTGGATCGATACTACTTTAACGAAAAATAAAGAAATTTGTTAAATATTGTTAACAATTTAACAATCTATACGTAAACAAATTCTATAATAAACGATTAATGGCACAACATTGAGAAAAACTATCTTATAAGGGTCAAAACATGAACCTACTGTTCACTATTATCCTTTTTCCCATTGCGGTAGGGATAGTCCTCTTCTTATTTCCAGAAAAAGCCAAGGTAGCCAAAGGTGTTATTACCGTCATTGTATCCGGAATCGTGCTGTTCTATACCTATAAATTATTTCAAACGCAGAATCAAATTGTCCAACTAAGTCACATACCTCATATAACCGGTGGCATGATTGCTGTTGAAAAGCTTCTCTCCTTTAATATTGATAATTTAGGAAAAACGATAACCCTTTTCATTGGTTTCTTTGCATTGATGCTTTCACTTTACTCCCTTTCCTATATAACCAAGCAGAAAAGAATTCTGAACTACTATTCGAATTTTCTCATAACCATTGGTGCATCTGCCGGTGCTGTGCTCTCAGACCATTTTCTCCTCTTTATCACCTTTTGGGGTGTTTTAGGGTTGACTCTCTATAAACTGACCGGGTCCTATGACGAAAGAAGTTCTGCAGCAGCCAAAAAGAGCTTCATAATCATCGGCGCATCAGATTCTATTATGATATTTGGAATTGGTCTTTTATGGGTTTTAAAGGAAACCTTTACCATATCGAGTATACAGGTAACAACTGAGAGTACTCTAGGTGTCATCGCCTTTATCACGCTTCTCATCGGGAGTCTTGCAAAAGCTGGAGCATTCCCACTTCACACATGGCTTCCCGATTACACAGAAAAGGCGCCCGCCTCCTCCTCGGCTCTACTCCCTGCATCGCTGGATAAGCTCATCGGTATCTATTTTCTGGCACGGATCTGTATGAACCTGTTCGTTCTAAATCGGTGGCTGACGTTAACCCTTCTCATTATCGGTGTGATTACTTTAATAACGGCTGTTCTGATGGCATTGATTCAGCACAGCTACAAGAAACTGCTTGGTTACCACGCTGTTTCGCAGGTTGGTTACATGGTGATCGGTCTAGGTCTTGGAACTCCAATTGGAATCGCTGGCGGTCTGTTCCATATGCTTAACAACGCGTTGTACAAGAGTGGTCTGTTCTTAACAGCTGGTAGCGTGGAAAAAAGAACGGGGAAAGACGACCTGGAGGAGGTTGGTGGCCTATCTAGGGCAATGCCAGTGACATTCATTGCAGCGCTCATCTGTGCTCTATCGATTTCCGGAGTGCCACCATTTAATGGCTTTGCATCCAAGTGGATCATTTATCAAGGGATAATTGAATTCGGTAAAGGGACCGGCCCTGCTAACAAGGTATGGGTAGTATGGCTGATCCTTGCTGTCTTTGGATCGGCATTAACCCTGGCAAGCTTTATTAAATTCACTTCAGGAATATACCTCGGAAAAAGAAAACCTGAACTAAAGGGAGTAAAAGAGGTCAGTATACTCATGTGGCTCCCACAGATCATCATCGCTCTTATCTGTGTTGGATTTGGCATTGCGGCTACGAGATTTGTAGTACCAAAGCTCATTACACCACTGTCAGGTGATTTTCAATATGAGGGAATCTGGAGCTCAGGGACGGTTACAGGCTTAATAATTGTTTCCTTGGTCATAGGTTTCCTTATCTACCTTCTGGGCAATATCAAAAAGTTCAGAACTGCACCGATCTTTGCCGGCGGTGAGGATGTAGAGACAGTAACTGATTTCTCAGCCATCGATTACTACAAAACCATAAGCAGCCTCAGAATATTTTCATTCTTCTACAGAAAAGCTGAGAGAAAAATTTGGGATTTGTACGACAATTTCAGGAAACTTGTTCTTGGATTGAATACGGTTTTCAGCAAGAGTCATACTGGTGCGCTACCGCTCTATGCGGTATGGGTATTTCTAGGCATGATAATAATCATCGTGGTGCTCATCCTATAAATAATTGTTCGAAAAGTATTCACCGATTCTGTGTCGAGCACCGAATTTTTATAATTAAAGGATCATACAATGTGGATACTCCTTATCGTTATACTGGTTTTGATGATCGGAGGAGCAATATTCTCCCTCGAGGCTAAAGATCTTCTCTCCGCTGTGATTTCCTATGGAATTGTAGGATTTGGCTTGGTCATCGCTTTTCTGCTTCTCCAAGCACCTGATCTTGCCCTGGTTCAGATCGTCGTTGAAGCGATCACCCTTATCATCATGATCGCCGTCATTCTGAACAGCACGAGAGAGGAAATACGTCAGCGCTCGAAAGTGACCGCTGTTTATGTTGTAAGCGCTATCGTATTTGCCGGCCTCTTTCTCTACTTCTTCAATCGTGTAACAGGAACATTAAGCGAGTTTGGCGAGCGTGCCCTGCGTATGTCACAGGCCTATATACAGCCGGGGGCTGACACAACGGGCAGTGCAAACCTTGTAACAGGCGTCATATTCGATTACAGGGGCTATGACACGCTCGGTGAAGCAACCATTCTCTTTACCGCAGTTATCGGCGTATTAGCCGTTTTGAGATTGAAGGGAAGAAAGGAATAACAATGAAGGGCATGTCCATAATTGTTAAAAAAGTTACGCAGATGATCTGCGGAATTATTTTCCTCTGGGGCGTTTATATAGTAATACATGGACATCTGACCCCCGGTGGTGGTTTTGCAGGGGGAGTTGTAATAGCGGGTTCATTTATACTACTTATAATTTCTTTTGGAAGCGAATTTTTAGCATTAAGAAAAGAGGAGACCGGGTCCTCCATCATGGAAAGCACCGGAATTCTGGCATTTCTCATACTTGCAGTTTTAGGAATAGCAGTGGGCGGAGTGGGAGTTTTTTTCGTCAACTTTCTCCCAAAGGGTGTTATAGGCAGGTTGATAAGTGCGGGAGTCATACCGCTTTTCAACATCGCAGTGGGCATCGAAGTGTCAGCCGCTCTCGTGACGATATTCCTCGCATTGCTTATTTATAAGGGTGAGGTATTAAAATGACCATTTATCTATTATGCATATTGCTTTTTCTTATAGGGCTTTACGGAGTGATCACAAAGAGAAACTTGATCAAGATAGTGATCGGTCTTGCCATCATGGAGTACAGTGTAAATCTCTTTCTCATTGTGATCGGCTATGTTCGTGGAGGAACTGCACCTATTCTGTCCGGTGATGTGGTGGACAGGGTATTTGTCGATCCCCTGCCACAGGCCCTGGTGCTCACAGCAATTGTTATCGGGCTTGCAACAACAGCACTGCTGTTGGCGATAGCTATAAGAATATATAAGAGGTACGGCACCTTTAATATAAGGGAAATTAAAAATTTAAAAGGGTAACCTATGGACTGGTTTGTAACCTTATTCGTTGCGATACCACTCGGGAGTGCTTTTATAACTGCAATTATTGGCGGGTTTGCCAAGGGCTTTGGAAGATACCTCACATCGTTAATACTTGTAATTCTCACAGGCCTTGCAGTCTACTTCATGTTCTGGGTAAAGAGTTCAGTCGTGTATGCAGTAGGAGGCCATGAATTATTCGGAAAAATACCGATCGCAATTTATATGGTTCTCGACGGCCTATCCCTGTATCTGCTTCTTGTCATCAATCTCATCGGTTTCCTATCCGCATTTTATTCGATTTCTTACATAAAGAAATTTACAGGCGAAAATTACTACTACACGCTTTTCTGTCTCATGATTGCGGGTATGAACGGCGTCGTATTAAGCGGTGATGTATTCAATTTGTACGTCTTTCTTGAAATGGCTGCAATCTCCTCCTATGCTCTCGTTGCTTTCGGAATAGAGAAGGAACAGCTGGAGGCTTCCTTTAAATATCAGGTTCTCGGGGGGTCATCATCACTGTTCATCCTTCTCAGTGTCGGAATACTCTACTGGACAACCTCAACACTTAATATAGCTGATATCTCACAGGTTCTATCTAAAAACGGTTCTCCGGAACTGATCAAGTTCATCAGCGTCGTTCTCTTGGCAGGATTTGGACTCAAGGCTGCGCTCATTCCATTTCATGCATGGCTTCCAGATGCACACTCATCGGCTCCTTCGCCCATATCATCGATGCTCTCGGGTGTCGTCATCAAGGCGTTGGGTGCATACGTTATTCTGAGATTGTTCTTTAATATGTTCAGCATAACCTATGACATTTCACTGGTTATAACGATTATCGGAACGCTTTCAATGGTTATTGGAGGCTTCCTCGCGATTGGGCAGTGGGATATTAAGCGTCTTCTCGCCTATTCAAGTATCAGCCAAATGGGATACGTTATACTTGGAATAGGCATAGGAATGCTGGTGCTCGCACAGAATGGCCCTCGTTCTGTTGCTGTATTTGCTATTGGAGGCGGTTTGTTTCACCTCTTCAATCATGCCGTTTTCAAGGGACTTCTCTTTATGGATGCGGGAGCTGTGGAGCATGAAACTGGTATTCGAGATATGCAGCAGCTCGGCGGTTTGTCATCCAAGATGCCTGTTACCGCATCAACTTCACTCAGCGCTTCGATGGCGATTTCAGGCATACCACCCTTTAACGGTTTCTTCAGCAAACTTATCATCATTATTGCAGCAATTCAGGCAGGGTATTATGTTCTGGCAATCATCGCCGTATTTATCAGTTTTGTTACCCTAGCGATGTATCTCAAAGTTCTGAGATATACCTTTTTCAATAAGACAGACTGGGATGACAAAAAGATCTCAGTCAGAGAAGTTCCCTTTCCAATGTGTTTTTCGATGATCTTTCTTGCAGTTCTCTGTCTAGTGCTGAGCCTGCTTATCGTGCCATCGATCAGGAATATCGTATTGACACCAGCAGTAAATGTGTTGGTGGAATCAGCTGCATATTCAACCACTGTGTTAGGATACTGATATGAAAGCCGTTCTCCTCTTTATTCTGCTTTTCGCTATCTGGTTGGCCTTAACTCTCAATGTAGCGCTTCCAAATCTCATTGTAGGCTTTGTTGCCGTAATGTTGGTTACCATCTTTTACACGAAATATTCTTTAAAGGCGGATAAAAAACAGGGTAACCCCCTACGGTACATCTGGGCGTTGATCTATCTCTTCGTATTTCTCTGGGAGTGTATAAAGGCAAATTTCGATGTTATGTACAGGGTTGTACATCCTGCACTGCCGGTAAAACCGGGCATCGTTAAGGTCAAATCAATTCTTGAAACTGATATAGCAAAGATATTTCTTGCAAACTCCATTACTATGACTCCAGGTACCATTACGGTTGACATCATAGATGACAACTTCTACGTTCACTGGATATACGTGCATAGCAAAGACCCAGAAATATACACTCAAAAGATTCTGGGCAGATTTGAAAAATATTTAAAGAGGATATTTGAATGACCTCTACTATTGATATCTTCCTGTATATCTTGATCGGTCTCACGTTTTTCTGTCTATTTAGAATAATACGCGGGCCGACGATTGCCGATCGAATGGTGGGTATAGATATTCTCGGTATTCTCGTTGTTGGTATAGCCGCCTTACTGGTCATCATAACAGGAAGAAAGTTCATAATCGATATAGCAATAACATGGGCAATACTGAGTTTTATAGCCACATTGACACTGGCAAAATATCTGTCGGGGAAGAAGCTAAATGAATGAAATTATAAGTTACATCTTCATCGGAATCGGAGTTGCATTCGATTTTTTCGGTTGTCTCGGATTAATCAGGCTCCCGGATGTCTATAACCGGCTGCAAGCATCAACCAAGTGCGTCACACTTGGCACATGGAGCATACTCTTTGGAGTATTCCTACGTTACGGTTTTACCGGCGTCGGCGTTAAAGCCCTATTGTGTATTCCCTTAATATTCTTCGCAGCTACAGTTGCAGCCCACGCGTTGATGAGGGGATCCTATATCTTTGGAATAAAGCTGTGGGATAAAAGCGTCGTTGATGATTACGGGGATGTATGGAAAGAAAAATGATTTGAGTCTGCCCCTTCAGACTCAAATCAATGCTCCATAATTTCTCCACATTGTTGTCTTGCTTTACTTCCTTAAAACAATATTCTACTTTAAATAAATAAACATTCCTTTTTCATATCAACAAGGAGATAAGAGGAATGTCCAAGCTTCAGAATGAAATAGAAACTTTGAAGGAGAAGGTCGTTGCTCTTCAAAATGAAGTAGATCAACTCCTTCGACAGAGAAGCGAGTACCTACGCGTCAGCGCTCATCAGATGAAATCTCCGCTCACTACGATCAGCTTCAGCATCGGAGCCCTCCTGAAAGAGTATGCAGGAAGGTTAAACTGGAAGCAGCTGAGGATAATCGAATCGATAAAAAACAGCACTGATTCTCTGCAAAATCTCATACACGATATACTCGAACTGGAAAAGCTCCGGATAGAAAAGGTGGAACTTGAAAATTTCGATTTCATAAAAATATGCACCCAGGCCATACAGGAACTGCGCAGTAAAGTAGAGGAGAAGGACATCAATTTTTCCGTAAACATGCCGAATAAAATTCTCATTACTTACGGCCACCCAATTGGTATGCAGCAGGCTGTTTATAATCTTCTGGAAAATGCGGTTAAATACTCACTAAGAAACGCTGACATGAGTGTAACGGTGGGATTCGACGAAATCGAGGGCAACATTTTTTGCATCGTTAAGGACAGCGGAATTGGTATTCCCGAAGAGGAGCAGAAGCGAATTTTCGAGGAGTTCTATCAGCCGAACCGGGCGCCGGGAGACAGTCGGGAAGGA
>CAYFYU010000001.1:68323-97933 GCA_964347455.1 uncultured Spirochaetota bacterium
CCCGCAGCCTCTACCGCGAGGAGTGCGTGCGTTTGGTGGATCGCTTGAACGACGAAGCCGAGAGCAACATTTTCTGTATCGTAAAAGATGGCGGCATCGGTATTCCCGAAGAGGAACAGAAACGCATTTTTGAAGAGTTCTACCGAGCGCCCAATGCCCGTCGTTTTGACAAGACCGGAACCGGCTTCGGCATGGCAATTGTAAAAAGGGTCCTGGATATCGCTCGGGGCAGCATTGATATACGGAGCAGGGTGCATGAAGGTACAAAAATAACAGTCACCGTGCCGCTGATTGAGGCAAAGGAACGAGTCCTTACGGTCCAGCAAAAACCCCTCCATAGGAGGAGAATAGTGATCATAGGCGGTGTTTCTGCCGGACCGAAGGCAGCCTCCCGTGCCAGACGACTGGATCCCAATGCTGAGATTACCCTTTTTGAAAAGGGGTACTTCCTTGCATATTCTGGCTGCACCCTTCCCTACTACATATCAGGTCAGCTGAGAAGCCGGAAAGATCTTGCCACAGCAGTAACAGGTTTTCACGATCCCTCAGATTTTTTCCAGAGCGTAAAGGGAATCAATATAAAGAATCTCTCAGAGGTTACACACATTGACACAAAAAATAAAACTATAAAGTATAGGGATCTCGTGAATAATCGTACCAACTCCATCCCCTATGACGCACTGATTCTTGCAACGGGTAGCGCCCCGTCGATTCCGGATATTGAGGGTGTTGAGCTTCTGAATATCTTTGAGATTCGTAACGTCAACGATGCGGAAAACATAAAGCTTGCCATAAAAAACGATATTGCAAGAGACATAGTTATCCTCGGCGGTGGCCTCATAGGTGTTGAAATTGCAGACGCATTGACTGTTTCCGGATCGCGGGTAACGATTGTTGAAAAGGGAGATCAGATCCTTCCCTATCTCGATCCTGAAATGGCCGCACTGGTTGAGCGGCACATGGAGCACAAAGGCATCCGTATAATCAAAAATGAAACGGCCCAGGCATTCAAGGGCAAAAATCGGGTCGAATACGTACATCTGACAAAATCAAGGCTGCCCGCAGAACTCGTTATCCTGGCAATGGGCGTAAAACCGAATGTGGTTTTGGCAAAAAATTCCGGGCTCAAAATAGGAGCAACCGGGGCTATCGCGGTGAACGAATTCATGCAGACCAGTGACCCCTCAATATATGCCGCCGGAGACTGTGCTGAATCCATCCATGCGATCAATGAAACACCCTACTATTTACCTCTTGGCTCAGTTGCCAATCGACAGGGAAGAGTTGCGGGTGCCAATGCAGCGGGAAAAAATATCTACAAATTCAGTGCAGTTACCGGAACCATAATTATCAAGGTGTTTGATTACCATGTAGCCAAGACCGGTCTTAGCGAAAGTGAAGCCCTTCAGTTTGGGTTCGAACCTGTAAGCAGTTACGTGCCCGAGTATGATAAGGAGCACTTTATTCCCGGAGCTGAAATTATCAATATCAAAATGACGAGCCATAAACAATCGAAAAAGCTCCTTGGTGCCCAGATAGTTGGAAAGGGGGATGTGGCCAAGAGAATAGATATTGCCGCCATGGTAATTTCGAAAAAAGGCACCATTGATGACCTTCTTTCGGTCGATCTCGGTTACGCTCCGGCATATTCAAATGCGATGGGTGCTATAATTGTTGCTGCCAATGTACTGCAGAACAAGCTCGACGGCCTATTCGAAGGTGTAAATGCCAACACGGTGCAGAAACTGCTCGAGAGTGAGAAAGAGAGTTACACCTTTCTCGACGTCAGGCTCCCGCAGATCTATGATGAGGAGCGAATACCAGGATTTGATTCCATACCCCTTGAAAACTTAAGAAGCAGAATTGACGAAATTCCACGTAACAAGGGTGTAATACTCGTTTGTCAAACAGGCGGGAGATCATACCAGGCGGCGCTCATACTCGACTCTCTCGGATTTACGAACGTAAAGATACTCGAAGGTGGCCTCCACATGTGGCCCTTTAAGATTTCACGAGACTAAACTGTCCTCATTTAACGTACTCTAAAGGGAAGCGTAGCTACAAGATTTTCATCTACATAGATTCTGAATTCATATTTCCCAACAGGCCACTCTACCAATCCATAACCTGCAAACCCTCCTATCGGTAACAGATCAGTATGAGAATATTTCGAACCTTTGAACTTCTTTACCGATAAATCAAAGGTAATGCCTGTGATATTCACCTCTTCTCTTGTAGTACCATAGATGCAGAAACGATCATTTATCGAAAATTCATTGATGCCCTGTTCAATATCTAAAGGGGGTTCACCCTCGGATGCTATTTTTCCCAAACCAATTGATACGAAATATTTATTGAACAAGTTCCTATTCGGTTCTTCGATAATTTTTATGGGTTTCAAGCTCATATGTCTATCCCATTCAAAATAATAATCTACAACAATATCCTGAGGTTTTTTCCAAGCAATCGTACCAAAAAGAGTACATAAGGATACTATCAGTAGTATAAAAACAAAGGCTTTTCCCATCGAACCTACCCTCTATCTAAAGCTAAACAATTTTCTAAAATCCTCTTCAAATCGTTGAGAAATTTCGCCCCATCGGCGCCGTCCACTATCCTATGATCACATCCAAGTGACAGAGAAATTACCGGCTTAATCTTGATTTTCCCTGAATCATCAGCAAGAGGAGTATTTTTTATCAGTCCCACTGCGAGGATTGCTGCCTGACCGGGATTCAATATTGGTTTAAATGATTCAATACCAAACATGCCCAGGTTGGTGATTGTGAAGGTACCGTTACTTAAATCATCCAAACTTAGCTTTCCAGCTCGAACTTTCTCTAAGAGATCTTTACATTGAGCGGATATATCGGTGAGGTTTAAATCCTCGGCATTTTTCAAAACAGGCACAATAAGCCCTCTTTCAGTTGCTGTGGCTATTCCAATGTTAATATCTCTGTACAGAATAACGGTATCATCTTTGATTGTTGCGTTTAAGAGAGGATGCTTTTTTAATGCGCTGGCTGCTGATCTTACCATTATATCGGTGTAGGTTACGTGTACCTTCTTTTTCCTATTCATAATCTCACGCAGTTTCGATGCCTCAGTCATATCGGCTGTCAGTTCTAAATGAATGTGAGGAGCATCAGCGTAACTTTCTTTCATACGTTCCGCGACCAATTTTTTTATACCTGTCAGCTTTTGTTCCTCTGAAATCCTGATTCCCCTCTCCTTCACCTCTTCTTGAGCTGCAACACCTTCTTTAACAGTAAGCTTTTTGGCCGCTGCAAGAACATCTTCCTTACCGATTCTCCCCTCAGGACCTGTTCCCTGTAATTTTGATAGGTCAATACCGTACTCCCGTGCCAGCCGTCTTGCCAGGGGAGATGCATTGATTTTACTGGGAATACCTCCTCCTGAGAATGTAGTTTCTTGTTTTTCTGCTCTCTCTCTAGTGGGTATTACTTCTTCGGTTCTAATACCTCCTACAAACTCCTTTTCCCTATCTTCCGACATACCTTTTTCACCTACAGCAACTTCATCATCCTTGTCACCGACGTATGCAATGACGGTATTTACCGGAACCTCTTCACCCTCTTTTACCACTATTCTTTTGAGGTATCCCGTATGAAACGACTCCACCACAGTGGTCACTTTATCAGTTTCAACTTCAAAGAGCGGCTCGTCTCGCTCAATATACTCACCTTCCTTTTTCAGCCAGGCTAAAATCTTTCCCGTTTCCATCGTAAGACCAATCTTAGCCAGTATGACTTCTTTTATCATAAATGGAACTCTCCTTGCTTGTTTGCTAGGCATTTATGAGCAATACGAGCTGCTTACTGCAATAGTTCTCTTACAGCATTGACTATATCATCCTCACTTGGGGAAAGCCCCGTCATTTTTGCGATGTGATCTTGAATGGGAGCCCATTTTGCTCCAACTCTTTTAATTGGTGCGTCAAGATATCCAAACGCCTCATCCGCTATAATTGCTGCAAGTTCGCCTCCAACTCCCCCGGTCATCGGGGCTTCATGAACTATTACCACCCTCCCCGTCTTTTTAACGGAATTTAGTATCGTTTCTTTGTCAAGAGGAAAAAGCGACCTTGGATCCACCACTTCCACCGAAATACCCTCTTTTTCCAACCTTTCCGCAACCTTTAGAGCTGCATGCACTAAATATGAAATAGCGATAATAGTAATATCTTTTCCTTCTTTTTTTATATCCGCTTCACCGAAAGGAATGGTATACTCCTCCTCCGGTACCTCTCCCTTCATGGGCAATAATTTTTTATGCTCGGCAAATATTACTGGGTTTGGATCGTTTATTGCTGTCTTCATCATACCTTTAGCTTCATAGGGTGTTGATGGAGCAACCAGTTTTAAACCAGGTACATTCATGAACCATGATTCAAAACATTGAGAATGTTGTTCCGCAGCCCTTATGTATCCTCCCATCGCAGTAAGTATGACAATAGGTACATTCATTTGACCACCGAATGTATAGTAGAACTTCGCTGCCTGATTCACTATCATATCCATGCACATCGGTAGAAAGTCTCCAAAAGGTATCTCAGCAATCGATCGACAGCCCGTTATAGCTGCACCTATTGCACAGCCCACAATAGCCTGCTCGGATATGGGAGCATTTTTTACCCTCGCATCACCAAATATATCAAACATATTACCGCTTATACGATGCTCACCACCGTATTTACCCACATCATACCCTATCATGAAGAGATGCTCATCTTTCTTCATCTCCTCTATCATCGCCTCTCGTAAGGCTTCACGGTACATAATGGATCGCATTGAACTATCCTCCTATCGTTTCCTCTATTCCGCATAGACAAATTTCATTGAATCTTCAGGCTTGGGAATCGGACTCTTTCTTGCGAATTCCACTGCCTCATCTATCATCTTTTGGATCCTATCTCTACAGGACTTTATCTCACTTTTTGTAATCATCTTCTCATCCAGCATTCCTTTTTCGAACCTCTTGACCGGATCCTGCTTTACCGCAGCTTCAACTTCCTCCTGCGACCGTATATCGATGTCTCCTTCAAAGTGGCCGTGGTGCCTTGCTGTTTTACAGTTTATGAGCGTTGGGCCATCTCCATTCCTCGCCCTTTGAATTGCTTTTTTTGCAGTAGTGTAAACGGCGATAACATCTATACCATCTATATTTTCTCCTGGAATACCGTAGGCAACCGCTCTATCGCCCAAGTTCTCTAAAACTTTACAGACCGAATCTGTAGGAACGCCACAGCTTAAACTGTTATTTTCGATAACAAAAATAACCGGAAGATTGAAGGAAGCCGCCATATTCATAGATTCGTGGAAAGTTCCTTGATTTGTCGCACCATCACCAAAAAATGAAATAACGACCTGTTTCGTACCCCTCAGTTTTATCGAATATCCTGCCCCAACCGCTATGGGATTTCCATCCCCCACTATACCGTTAGCTCCTAATACACCAATACTTCTGTCAGCAATATGTAGTGACCCACTTCGTCCGAGACAATATCCCGTAGTTCTCCCGTATAACTCAGCCATCATCTTTTTCAAATCACCGCCTTTTGCTATCATATGTCCATGCCCTCTGTGAGTACTCGTTATGTAGTCATCTTTATTTAGATTTGCACAAACACCTGTTGCGACCGCTTCTGCGCCAAGATAAAGATGGGTAAAGCCTTCCTGCTCCCCCGCTCTGAATACACGGGATTGAGTTTCCTCAAAAAGCCTTATTTTCACTAATGTTTCATACAACTGCAACACCATCTTTGTGTCAAACTCTCCCAAGCCTTTCATACATCCTCCTCATTCGAATTATTCGTCATAGCAGCATTCGTTTTTATTTATGATAACATTCCCATATTTTTGTAAAATCTAACCTGAAATAACGTCGAGATATTGGAAACGTTGCCATCATTCTGAATTAATTGCTGAAAATTGTCAAGGTATTATTTATACAGGCAGTGATAGCTGAACTTCAAAATAGGTAATAATGCAAAAATATTTCTATCTGAATATTTTGATCAAATCTTTCTAAGCCACCTTACTATTTTTTTCCCCAACTCATGCTTTTCAAGTCTGGCACTTTTTTTCAGGTTTCTGATATAGCTTGCAATATCGCCCTCTTTCTTATACGCTACTGCTAAATTGTGATACGCTTGAGCATAATTCTCATCGATCTCAATAGCTTTTAAGTAGCAATTCTTCGCCTGATCAATTTTCCCCTTCTGCAGTAACACATTTCCAAGATTGTTTAACGCGGTTTTATACCTTGGATCAATACCAAGCACTTTTCGAAAATACTGCTCTGCGTCATCCAATATACCCTTACGGGCAAAAATCACGCCTGTCTTGTCCAAAGCGAATAGATTGTCAGGATTGTTTTCGAGAATCTGGTCAAAAATCTTCTTAGCCCCCTCGAAATTGCCATGGTCTAACAGCTTCTTGGCATTAGCTTCCATTTCTGCAATATTCAAAGACACATTACCCATGCATATCCTCTCGATACATTACTATTAACACAAAATGGTCAGCTTTTGAACAGGACCTACTTACTTTTTTCCAACGCCTTAAAAAAATTTGCTATTTCTTTTCCAGCAGGATAGATAAAAAAAATCGTTTTTATAGGTTTTTTTATAATCCATCTGAGATTCTCACCACTTTCAACTAAAAAACAATCCCCCTTTTTTGCAGTAATTTTTTTATCTCCACAGATTATATCGATCTCACCCTCTATAACATAGTTAATCTCATTTTGATCTTCAATTTCCGCATCAAACCATCCTTCAGGCGCCTCCCAATAACCAGCTATCAATTTCTCATCTTTTGAGTAATAAAATGTATTTATCTTTGCATTATACTCCGGGTTACTATCGTAAGGATGAATAACGGTATTTTTAATTAAAAAATCGTTGTTGATTGCTTTCACCAGAATCTCCTCAATAATTAGTTTTTCAGGTTATCATTCAACAAAGAATAGCTCTATCATTTTTGCAACCTCTTCCCCATTTTCATCACTGAGTTGATATTCGATGCTGTACAATCCTGGTGTAACTCCCTCGATTCCCATCTGCCCAATTTTGCTTACACTGACAGAGCCATGAACGCTGATAGCCTCAAAATCTATAGCCTTTACAACTTCACTGTTGCTATCCTTGATATAAACCCTTAGTAGAGCGTTTTCTAGCGTACCCTCGAAATTACTCACAGTAATATCAATAGTATCCTTTTCTTTTAAAATTGTATTGCCATGTAGACCTGATATATAGATCGGTTGTAGATGATTCCGCACAACAAAATAGGCAAGCTTTGGATTGTCGCTAATATCAACAAGTCCCCAATAAAATGTCCAGATATCAAACATGGTCATAAAGTAAAACGCGGCAAATTCCTCGGGACTTTCCCTCAAATAGCCAATAATATTACTCAAAACAATTGCCTGACAGGCTTGCACCTCTTTCCAATCTTGCTGATGTAACTCTCTTCCGAAATAATTTACATCAGCGGCTTTTCTATCAAACCCCCACATGGCGTCGGTTGCCCATCTGAACTTTCCATCATAAGCCTCGACAAGCTCCGGTGTTGGCTCTGGCATACCATCAAATCCAAATTCAGTGAAAACAGTTGGCCGCTCCCCACCCAATGCATCTTTTACCTTATTAACGACGGTGTAACAAGGTACAATTGGAGGTACCTCTGGACAGTAATGGTAGTCCCATACAGCAAGCTCTCGGGTGTATATCGGAAAATCCTCAAGAACTCGTTTTCTTTTTTCTTTATTACTGAGTTTATTATCCTTATAACTCAGTATTCGGTCGACCAGTTCGAGACTAAAAGATCCGGCAGGTACAATTGGCCGGGTTTGATCCTCATCCATAACCAAATTGTATATCTGCTCATACCATTTGAATCTTCTGAAATCATGAATGAGCATGAGAGGCTCATCACCCATTTCCCACATTATAATGCTTGGACAATTTCTCAGCGCCCGAACCATTGCTTTCGCATCCCTCTCTGCGTAGAGCTCCAGCTCTGGATGCACCATCCATACTTCAAAAAATCCGGTCCATACGAGCATAAAACCCAGTTGATCACAGTATTGGGCTATCTTCTTATAGTGCATCTTAATATCGCTTGGCCATCTCGAACAAATAGCGCCCATTTTTTTATGGAGCACTATATCCCTTACAATTGCTTTGTCACTTGGACATATCTCTGATTCTTTGAGATAGCTAATTGCATTATGGGTTCCGCGTGGGACGATCTTTTTGTTATTCAAACAGAAGTTGGAACCTTTCATCTTAATGGTTCTCACACCAAAAGTTTCAAACAAATCATCAATTTTGCTGCCGTTTTCATTCTCCAGAACACAATGCGCCAGATAGAGGCTCGGGGATTCAATTGTCCATAATTCAGGATTTTTTAATCTAAAGCCAACCTCAATCTCATTGTCGTTCATGGGAAGACATATCGCTTCTTCCTGGATTGACTGAGATACCTCTTCCTCAACGGGCAGCCATTTTGATAGCTCAATTTTTATCTTTCCCTTAAACCGCTCCCATGTGTTATTTCTTAATTTGATTCTGCATTTTAGAAGGGCTTCATCTTTCAGAATATCCTCTGTAATTATAAATACATCTTCTAAATGATTCTTGTTCAGGATTAAAAGAGTGGCATCATCGGCAATCCCTGACCAGGCCTCATCATACCAGTCCTTGTTTTCCATTCCCTCAGTATAGGGAGCATTACAGTAGGAATACTGAAAGCCATTGTAAAAGTAAAACGGCGTATTGGTTACGATGTTCGACACTCTCACTGCGATTACAACATCTTTCCCCTTCTTTGACTTTGTTTCTTCAGTTATCTCCATCTTAAACGGAAACAGTCCAAGATGGTCAATCATTACCGGACTCTCATTTACCCACACGTCACTCAAAAGATTGATACTGTCAAAACAGAGATATACCACCTCATCATCACTTATACTATGTAAGGAAACTCTTTTTTTATACCAGGTGCAGTACTCAGCTCTCCAGATATTACCCTGAGCTGGATTTGCATGCTCCGGGTTCGGCTCTCCATAGAGCATAGCTCCAAATTTTCCAAATCGAACCGGGTTATCAGGTATGTGTCTATACGAATGAGGAATGTTGACTTTTGTCCATAAACCTTCGTCAAAATCGAATGAATAGTATTCGTTTCGCATTCCTTCACTATTTCCATCAAAATGAAAGTTCCATTCCTTTAACCGAAATTCTTTCCGGATTATAGGATGGGGTTTCTCTTTAAAATTTGTGACAAAATTGTTAATCTCCTCATCAGGTACCAGTTCTTTACCGAAAGCATAAAAATCGCTGGCAACTTCATAGTAGCGCTTCAAGTACTCCCACTTTCTCTTTTGATCCAGTTCTACGAGCTCAACAATTTTGTTGTTACCCATAAAAAATCCCCTATTATTCCACGTGATTCCCTTAACTCCACCTGATTAATGGTAACATTCTCATTTTTTCTCGAATAATTCTATCTTTTATGGTAAAATATTGACAACGTTTTCACCATTGTTTAAAATAATTCGAGTCCTGTCAAGAAAAATTCATTTCAGACTCTTATTCTTCAGCGAAGACGACATGTTACATCTATCTTCAAAGAATAGAGAGCGTGTAAACAAAGTATCTTTAATTTTCTATCTGGAAAGGAGGATATTATGAAAGCACTCAGAAAAGTCAAAGCAGGAAAGGGAAATATCGCAATACAGGAAGTTCCAGTACCTGAAATCAATTCTGACGAAGTTCTCATGAAAGTTTGGGCTGCAGGTGTTTGCGGAAGTGATCTATTAATAGAGGATGATAAACACTTTTATAAAGCCCCAGTTACGTTGGCCCATGAATTCTCGGGGGTGGCATATAAAGTTGGAAAAGATGTAAAAAACATAAAAGAAGGTGACCGTATTGTTGGAGATATTGAAACACCGACAGGCTGGCTCGGTGTTACAAGGGATGGCGCCTATGCACCATATATGTCAATGCCTGAAAAGGTCTGCTATAAAGTACCAAAAGATTTCAATTTAGACCATGCTACGCTCACAGAGCTCGTTACTGCTATAATTCATATCATGCAGGAAAGGACCATGGTTAAGGCGGGGGATTTCGTTGTCATAGTAGGTCCTGGGCCTATGGGTCTAATCGGATTACAGTTTGCCAAAATTCGCGGAGCTTCCCAAGTAGCGCTGATAGGACTAAAAAAGGACAAGAAGAGACTGGATGTTGGAAAGGAGTTGGGCGCTGACTACATCCTCTATTCTGATGAACATCCGGAAAAGCAAATCATGGAGTTGACCGGTGGAAGAGGTGCCGACTATGTACTTGAATGTGCCGGTGCACAAGTTGGGAATAATATCGTGGGAGTTCAACATGCCATTGATTGTGCAAAGAGGGCATACGAAGGAGAAGGTGGGAAGGGTGTAATCGCTTTCATTAGTCTCTGGGGAGAACCAATTACGATAAATCCCGATCAGGTCTCACTGGGTCAGCTTGATATTCATGGATGCTGGAGCTGGAATGGTTCGGAAACCTGGAGGAGATCGGTTGACCTGGTTACAAGAAAGGTCTTTAATTTCGATCCCATGATTACCGGAAGATACGAATTGGATGAGTGGAAAACCGCCTTTCAAAAATTGAGAGAAGGCAAGGACATAAAAGCCTTTATCTGTCCCAATGGAAGAGATTGGTTGTAATTAATTATATGGTAGAGTAGTTGCTTGTGTCTTAATGAAAAATTTTATTCCTAAATATAATATCGAAGAATTATTTCCCAGGTCTGTCGTTTCGGCAATAGAGGATAACATCTATACCTTTTTTACTGAGATAGGCAAAAATGCGAAAACAAATTTACACGTCGATAACAGAATAAAATGGATCCTTGTCAGGCCATCCGTGTGGCCAAACTACCTGTTTGATGCTCGGATTGATTCTTCATCTATAGTCCAACCCATTCGAACTATTATAAATCATATAAAAAGGGGTGATGCGCCATCACAGTGGTTCATTGGTCCAAGGTCAAATTCGATTGCATTGGTCAATGCTCTAACTGAGATTGGATTTTACAAATTAGGACAGTGGCCAGGTATGGCGCTTAAGCTTCAAAAAATGAATACTGACTTTCGAAAACCAGACAATCTGACCGTTGAAATTGTTAGAACTGAAAAAAGGTTATCTCAATGGGGCGAGATTGTGAGCAGGGCAATGTTTGGCAACGGCTTTTTGTCTATTGATCTCTTTAGAAACTTTCTTACAAATAATAATGTTTATTTCTATTTAGCATTCCTCGACAAAACCGCGGTTGCAACATCACTTTTATTCGTCTCTTCCGGAATTGGTGGACTCTATCTAATTTCAACCTTATCAAAATATCGAAACCAAGGAATAGGAAAGGCGATTACCCTGGCACCACTATTGGAGGCCAGAAAAATGGGATATCGGATTGGGGGACTTTTCGCAACACAATTGGGTGAGGTCATTTATAGAAAAATAGGATTTGAGCAATATTTATCAATATTAGAGCGAATGTCGAGTTGGAAAAATATAGAAATCAAGGAATAAAGGGATGAGTATTGAAGGGGAAATTGAGTTCAAGCATGTAATTATTGACGGCAAAGGTCCTGATGATCCACACATTAAAACAGTCGGCGATATTAATGGAAATGGACTTACCGATGTTGTAGTGGCCAGCAGTAATGGTGGACCCTTAGTTTGGTATGAAGCTCCATACTGGATCAAGCATGAGGTTTCTCCTTCAGGAACATGGAGCTGCGATGCAAAGCTTATCGATATGGACGGGGATGGTGCCGTCGACATACTCATCTCCGAATGGTTTACCAACCATCAGCTGGAGTGGTACGAAAACCCGCTTCCCAATGGAGATCCAACAATAGATCCATGGAAACGATATACTATTGGAAGTCCTGCGGCCCATGATATTGAAGTCGGTGACATTGATGGTGATGGTCAGATAGAAATCGTTACACGCAAGCAATTTGATGAGGGAAATAAGATATATATATGGAAGAAAATTGGCGATACATGGAATCAACGGCTTCTGAGCTGTCCTACCGGAGAAGGACTAGCTCTTGCAGATATAAATAGGAATGGTTTTCTTGATGTAATTATTGGTGGAAGCTGGTATGAAGCACCTCGAGATGTCTTAGGTGATCCATGGATAGAGCACAATTTTGCCGAATGGCCACACGAGGCTATTGTCAGAGTGGCTGATTTGAATAATAATGGTCGTCTCGATATTGTCCTGGGAAATTCAGAAGGACCTGATCACAAACTATCCTGGTTTGAAGCACCGTCAGACCCAGCAAGGGGTAGCTGGATAGAACATGTAGTAGAGAGATCCATTGATTATGTTCACAGTTTGAGAATTTGTGACATAAATAACGATGGAACCCTTGACATTATCGTTGCAGAGATGCATCAGTCCGGAGAAACCCCCGAGCCCTCAAGAAAAAGAGTCATGATATACATAAATGAGGGCAACGCTCTAAAATGGAGTAGAAAGATGATTGCAACTTCAGGCTCCCATGGAATTTGTGTGGGTGATACCAATGGCAGCGGCAGATTAGATATCATAGGCGCTAATTGGGGTGGAAGTTTTCACCCAATTGAAATGTGGGAAAACGTGAGTAAGCTCAACTGAAGCGTCTGAGAGGAGGTTACACAAATGAAGATTGGAATCATGACCGCCGCCTTTCCAAACCTGTCATTGGAGGAGGTGGTAAAGTTTGCCTCGATAAACGGATTTCAGACACTGGAGGTGGCATGCTGGCCAGCCGGTGAAGAGAAAGATCGAAAATATGGAGGTGTTGTCCACATCGATGTCGATTCGCTGACCACTTTAAAAGTTACCGAAATTAAAGGCATGCTTTCAGAAATGGGAGTTGAAATCTCAGCCCTTGGTTACTATCCAAACCCGCTGCACCCTGATCCACAACATCGAAAGCATGTCATCGAGCATCTGAAAAAAGTCATCATCGGTGCGGAGAAACTCGGTATAGGTATCGTCGGCACACTCGTAGGGAGAAGTCTGAACTATGAAATGACCGGCCGTGATTGGAGAAAAGACATCGATTATAACTTCGACCAATTTCATAATGTGTGGCCTGATATAGTACGCTTTGCCGCGGACCATAACGTAAAGATAGCTACCGAGCATTGTCCTATGCTTTTCCCCGATACATGGCCCGGTGGAGACAACCTGCCATACTCCCCTGCAATATTTCATCGTATGTTTGAGATATTACCAGATAAAAATTTTGGTATCATGTTTGATCCTTCCCACTTTGTCTGGCTCTACATCGACTATATCCGCTTTATCTATGATTTTGCTGATCGCATATTTGCAATTCACGCCCAAGACATGGCTATAGATGAGGAAGTGCTGTATCAGCACGGGATTCTGGGTTGTGATTATGACTGGAAAATACCACGGATACCGGGCCAGGGTTTGATCGATTGGAAACAGCTCATAACTGCGCTTTACGATGTGGGGTATGATAGTACTTTGAACATAGAGCATGAGGATCCACATTGGGAGGGGAACGTGGACCTGGTGAAACGTGGATTTCTGCTTGCGAAAAAAAATCTCGAGTTGTATACAGTGTAAGGAAAAATTGAATAAACCCATTCGATGACGAGCAAAGCTCGTATAAAAAAGAGGAGGTCCCATGAAGTTAAGTTTAGATACAGTAGGGTATGGAGGCTATTTTACTGCACAGGGAGAACAGCTGTCACTCGAAGAAGGATTCAAAAGGGCAGCACAATTCGGATATGATGCCGTATGCATCTACGCACACCGGCCTCTTGGTTTCCCGCTGGATATAGACCAGGATAGAAGAAAGAAATTGAAAGATCTGGCCTACTCACTGGACCTTGAGCTTGGAGCAGTCGTGTGCTGTACCAACTTTCAAAAAGGTGACCATGTTCTTCTTTATCCCCAGGAAAAAGAAATACTCTATGTACGGGAATGCATCGATATGGCCAAAGATATGGGTATGAGTATTGTCAGAATTCTAGCCGCTTTTTACGGATACTTTCGGAATCCCTACGCAATGCAGGGGTACGGCGCCCCAGCGTTCGAGTCACGCTCGAGAAGAGTTTCACGGAATGAGGATTGGCTAGAGGGTTGGCATCAGGTGAAAGAGGGACTTAGAGAGGTCGCTCTCTACGCTCAAGACCGAGGAATCGCATTAGCACTGCAAACGCACCCAGAAATTACTGGGAATAATGAGGAAACTTTGGAAATGATCGATGAGGTTGGAGTCGAAAGCCTTAAAGTCGGGCTTGATCTTCCTCTGTTTGAATCGCAGGATCCAAACTTTATACGTAAGACGGTTCAAAGTATGAAACAACTTATGGTGTACTCTCATTCAATTTCAGTTGCAGCAAAAAGAACAGTGGGAGGCGCAGCCTACAGCTGGGAAGAAGTCTCACCGGGAAGTGAAGAGGACCCATGCAACTGGGAGGTGTTCTTTGAAAGCTGCAAGGATATTGGATATAATGGCCTCCTTTCACATGAGCAATGTTCGCCCATTCTTGTAAAGGGTCATAAACTGGGCGATATCGCAGAAGTCGACCGGCGATATATTGCTGCAATCAGCTATTTGAAACCTCTGCTGAAGAAATTGAACTATTACAGCGGCCACAAAAAATAGGTAATTTTCAATAGGCCAGAAATTCATTTCTTGCTCGATCCAGGATCTTATCTATCTCTCGCTGCATATCCCGATTTAACCTATATTCGTGTTGGTGGACTAGCTGGTCTACCATTTCCCTGCTTCTATCACGAATCCCCCGTTCTCCCTGAGTCTTCCAGGAGCTTAAAGAAGTACGCTCGAAAAGGATCGGATCCCAAAAAACTTCACGAAAGGAGCCTAATGTACTGTCAAGTCCAAGAAAGGTGCCCTGTTGAAGACCCTCCTTGACATCAGTGATACATCGCCCAGGATCACAGTCACTCTTCATTCCCCTGACGATTCTCTCGGCATGATCTTTGATCTCTAAATCGTAGAGAAGCTGTTCAGCACTAAAAGCTTCGTCCAGTGCCAGTGAACCCCCATATTTAAATTCCCGTTTTCCATAAAGTACTCCGGCTGTTATGGCACTAGCTTTTTCGGCACACGATTGGGCACCAGGAAGCTTGGCCATTGTCATCATACTGTGGCTTAGGGACCGGTACCCCATCTTACCATGCATAAAGCTATTGACCTGTGTGGACAGAAAATCCAGTAACATACTCTCAGGCGAACCGATTACGATTGCTGCGCTCCTAAAATCTGTCGGGCAGATGAAGGATTCCCAGATAAGGGGAATATCCAATACTTCACGGAGTAAAATAGAAGAGCCAATAACCTCGGCTAGAGAAACAGCGAAAGCGTCTCCGATTTTTATTGGTAAGGTACTACCAATAGAACCCATATTTGCCACCTTTACCACTTCCAGTTGATCGGCATAGTATAAAACCGCTTCCAACGATTCGCCGCCGAGAGTGAGTGGGCTGATTACCCACACATCCAGCTTCTTTAGGGGATACCCGAGCACCTCAGACATTTCACGGATATAGGGGAAGCTTTTAAAGGTTTTAGGATCCACAGGTTGACGCCCCTGCCGAGAGTAACTGGCTGCTATCCAGTATTGGAAAATTGGTTGTAAAGGTGCAGATACATCGAGGGGCAATCCCGGAGAGCTGGTCACTATACCGCGTTCATACAGCACATCTAAGAGCATGACCATTTCAATCAAAGACTCGGTGGCAAATGGTACGATTTTGTCGGTTTTTAAGTCATGGATGTTTTGTATATAGTCATTTACCCTTAGGGTAAGGGGCTTATCTTTGCGAGCCATAGACCCTGGCTCCTGCTCAGATGGCTGACCATTACCCATTTGCTCCCGCTCAAGAAAGTCTTCCACACTTTTTTGTCCTATACAGACCCGTTTTTCGTTTACCTTGAAGTGCAGAAGCTTTAACTTTTCTCGCAGATTATCGTTGAGAACCGCAATACCTACTTCTTCTAAAATACGAAACATCGCTTTTCTAATTTGATCGAGCTCTTCTCTGCAAAAGGTCATGGGAAATGTTATGTCGGGTTGCATTCGTCCTCACTGTTTTAAATTCGATATTCGAATTAGATATACCCTTTTAGATTGAGTTCATCGGATCGATGACAAGCGACAAATGCCTGCGAAACATCCTTGAGCTTTTTCAATTCAGGGATTATCCTTTTGCATTTATCTTGAACATACTGACATCGGGTGTGAAATACACAGCCTGAGGGTGGATTGGAGGGATCGGGTATAGAGCCGGTGGCCAGAATTTTCCTGGTGCTACCAGCCTCATGTTTCGATATTGCAGATAGCAAAGCTTCTGTATAGGGATGCTTAGGCTCTTTATATATTATTTCTGCGGATGCAATTTCGACAATTTTTCCCAGATACATTACCATGATTCGGTCACTGATATATTCAACGACGCTTAGATCATGTGCGATAAACAGATAGGATAAACCCATTCTATCCTGTAGGTCAGAGAGGAGGTTTAAAACCTGTGCCTGAACAGAAACATCAAGAGCAGATACAGGCTCATCACAGATTATCAATTCTGGGTTTATACTCAATGCCCGTGCGATACCTATTCGTTGTCTCTGTCCACCACTAAATTGATGAGGATACTTATTAACATCATCAGAACTTAGTCCCACCGTTGACAGCAGATCCCTCGCTCGTTCGATCCGTTCGCGTTGGGTTCCTACTTCATGTATAGCCAGAGGTTCCGTAATTATATCACCAATCCTCATTCTGGAGCTCAATGATGAATAGGGATCCTGAAAAAGCATCTGGATTGACTTGCGAACTTGTTTCAACTCCTTTCTGTTCAGTTCCAAGAGATTTCTCATAATGCCATTTACACAGAATTCTACCTTACCCTCCGTTGGCTCATAGAGTCTTACAATGCAACGACCTATGGTGGTTTTACCAGACCCGCTTTCTCCAACCAAACCCAGTGTTTCACCTTTTTTAAGGGTGAAATCAACACCATCGACTGCTTTTGTAAATCCAACGACTCGTTTAAAGAAACCCTTCTGTATCGGGAAATACTTTTTCAGTCCATTAACGCACAGTATATTTGAATTATCAGCACCGGTCGCTTTCACTACAACTCCTCAATGTCCACCATTATAAAATAAAACTCATTTTTTCGATTTTCTACTCGTTGAAACTGTCTTCTCATCTTTATATACCCAGCATTTTGCAAAGTGTTGTTTTTCTATCAGGAACATTGAAGGATCATTGTCCTTACAAATATCCATAGCCACTGGACAACGGGGTTCGAAACTACAGCCTTTGGGAAGGAGCCACGGATTCGGCACTGATCCGCTGATCGAAAGTAAACGTCCCTTTCTCCCAATTTTCGGCAATGACTTCAACAAACCATATGTATACGGATGTTTGGGATTTTCAAAAATATCTCTCGTGACTGCCTTTTCAACCACCTTTCCCATATACATTACAATCACCTGATCTGCCATTTCACCTATAACACCCAGATCGTGGGTAATTATCATCAGGGACATACCAAAATCCTGCTGAATATCCTTTATGAGTGATAGGATCTGCGCCTCAATGGTTACGTCCAGAGCAGTCGTTGGCTCATCGGCAATGAGCAACGAAGGATTGCATGAGAGAGCCATTGCTATCATTGCCCGCTGTCGCATTCCACCACTCAACTGATGTGGATATTCGTCTATTCGCTGCTCTGGAGCCGACATTCTTACCCGATCCAGCATCCCAACTGCCAGATCTTTTGCCTGAGTCTTTTCAACTTTCCGGTGCAGCTGGATTGCCTCCATTATCTGCTCACCTATAGTATAGACGGGATTTAACGAGGTCATCGGTTCCTGAAAGATCATGGCAATTTCATTGCCGCGTATATCCCTGATCTCATCCCCCAAAAGATCCAGCGAAGTGATATCAACCGGCCCACGATCCTTTCTATGGTAGTAGATTTTACCACCCGCAATTTTTCCTTCAGGTTGAGGATGCAGTAACATGACAGAGAGAGCTGTTACACTTTTTCCGCATCCACTCTCTCCAACAACTCCAAGTGATTCCCCCCGATTTATTTTAAAGTTAACACCATCAACCGCCCTTACAATACCCTGTTCAATATGAAAATATACTTTTAAATCAATGACCTCCAACAGAGGATGATTTTCGGTCACGAGGTCAATTCCCCCTTTGATGCATATGCTATTTATATTGAATTATCCCAACTTAAAGCGAGATCCTATCTTGCATAGGGATCTATCACATCCCGTAAAGCGTCTCCCATGAAATTAAAACATAACACCGAGATAATAATAAATAGACCTGGTATAAGCAGCCAGGGATAGTGTTTTAATATCTGAACTTCCCTAACATGGTTTAAAAGCAACCCCCAGCTGGTCATCGGGGGTTTAATACCTAAACCGAGAAAACTCAATGCACTCTCACCAATTATCATCAATGGTACAGTTAATGTAGCCGTAACGATTATATGGCTCGCAATGTTCGGTATTAAATGTACAAAAAATATTCTTTTTGCGCTTGAGCCAGATATTTCTGCTGCGTATACAAAGTCAGACCTTCGTATGGCTAGTACCTTCCCTCTTACCTCGCGTGCCAACCCTGTCCACCCTATCAGACCGAGAATAATGACGATTCCCAAGTACACCCACGTAGAAGGTAATTCAGGCGGGAGAGTAGCAGCCAATGCCATCCAGAGTGCAATTTGAGGTATCGTGCGTAGAATTTCGATAAAACGTTGGATTAGATTATCAACCCACCCACCGTAATAACCGGACACAGTCCCGATCAAAGAACCTAAAAAAACAATGATAACCACACCTATAATACCAATAGAAAGTGAAATACGTCCCCCAAAGATTATCCGTGACAGCAGATCACGTCCTCTCTGATCGGTACCAAAAAGCAGTAGTTTACCCTCCTTTACTCCAAAGAAGTGTAGATCACTCTTAATAAAGCCAAACATCTTATATTCATCACCATGGACAAACAGACTTATAAAATCCTTTATGTTCTCATCTTCTTTGTAAACGAATCGTAGGGTTTTCGGATCCCGCTCTCCTGTTCTTCTATACACAAATGGTCTCAGATGAAACCGACCCTCACTATCGATAAAACGTATTCGATCGGGATTAGCGGCAAGATAGTCAGAATGAGGCCGAGTCATGTCATAGGGAGCAAAAAATTCTGCGAAAATTATCATGATATATAACATAGTGATAATCACTGTTGCAACAACGCCGACCCTGTGTTTTAAAAATTTCCTCCACATGAGCTGTTTGGGAGATAAAACTATATATTCCGCGCTATCCCTACGCTGAAACACCTCTTTTCTATCATTCATCAGGTTGTTCGATTTATTAAATACCATTCAGCTGTTCCTTCCATTCACCAAGAACTTATTATCAGTCATACCGGATGCGAGGGTCGGTCCATGCAAGCACTATATCGGCGAGAAGATTCCCCACGATCAATAAGACAGAGATGACAAGTAAAATAGTGCCTGCAAGATACATATCCTGTGCAGTTAATGCCTGGTAAAAGAGAGGTCCGATTGTACGGAGATTTAAAACAATTGAAACGAGCATTTCGGTAGCAAGAATTTCCGGTAAGTAAACTCCTATACGGCTGATAATCGGATTAATAGCGATACGCAGTGCATGTTTGCGCAAAACGATTCTCTCTTTTAAACCCTTTGCTCGAGCAGTTTGAATGTACTGCTGGTTTAATACATCCAGCATATTTCCACGCATGATACGCATGGTATTCGAAGTACCGGCAACCCCTATGGCTATTATAGGTGCCGGTAGATGCTTTAAAAAATCGAGTACCCTTGCCAATGACCAGGGAGCGGCAATGAATTCGGGTGAAAAGAGCATACCTATGTATTGAGAGTCAAAATAGAACACGGAAAAGAAGATTATTAACAGCGCAAGTAAGAACCCGGGAATTGATATTCCTATGAAAGCGACAAATGTTAAAAAATAATCCATCAAGGTATATTTATGAGTCGCAGAGTACACACCGATGGGAATAGCAATACCTACTGCAAAGAGAAAGGCGAGGAAATTGAGTATCAGTGTAAGTGGTATCCTCTCACGAAGAAGATCGGCTACAGGGATGTTACTTATGCTCATGGCGATACCAAAATCACCCTTTGGAAACCCTATTACCCACCTCCAATACTGTACATAAACAGGTTCATACAAACCGTAACGATGACGCAGTAATTCCAGCAACTCTTTTGAGGCCATGCCACCTCTCGACGCTACCAAGGCGGCATAGCTTGTGATATAATCACCCGGGGGTAGCTGTATAATAAAAAAACAGATGATCGATATTATTATTATCATGGGGATTGACAGTAAAACTCTGCGTAATATATACGTGAGCATTCCCATTGATAAATTGCCCCCTGATCACTAGAAGGATTTACATTGCAGGTTTACACGTTCTTAAAAAATTTCAAATGGGAAGGTAATTTAAAACTACCTTCCCATTCGCCATTTTGAGTAACTTTGATGGACAAAACAGAAAGCGTTTCAAAAGTTTGTACCTTCATTGTATCCATACAAAGTTAATATCAAGGTTTCTCGCCTGGTTTGTACTTCTCATAAAGCTGGTGATACATCCATTCGGGTCCGGCGCTCCCAAATTCATCAATACGAGCAACAATCTTCGGTGCATTTCCGAGCCTATTACTGACGATATTCGGACGCTTATAGAACCCGATATGAATGACAAAGACATTTTCAGCCATTACCTTATTTGCTTCTTTCAAAACTGCAACACGTTCGTCATAGGGTATATTCTTTGCCTTTTGCAAAAGCTTCGTAAATTCAACATACTCAGAGCTAAAGGGTGCATCATAAGCCTTTGGATGCCATTTGGGCGTGCCAGGTGTTACAGGAATCCACCACTCAAGTGCTGCAAGGGGCTCAACATGAGCACTAAAGTCATAGGTGGAAATCTCGAAGTTACCCGCCTCAAGACGTTCGGTGATCAAAGTCTGATGCTGAATATTCAACACAAACTTGATACCTACTTTTGCCAGATCTTCAACGACCATCTCGCTCAGTGGTGAATAGAGATCGTGCTCATATACGTCCCAGACAACCTCGCACTTTTCTCCTGTTGGAAGCTCTCTTATGCCATCACCATCTCTGTCTATAATCCCTGCTTCATCCAGAATCCTTTTTGCCCTTTCAGGATCATACTCTGAATAAAGTGTACCGACCTCTTCTTCAAAATAGGGAGAATCTGGTGAAAAGGAACATCCCATGGGAACAAGCTGATCAAAAAACAAAACTCTTCCAATCTCAAGCCGGTTTATTGCCAGCGAGACAGCTTGCCGGAATGCCTTGTTCCTAACGACTTGCCTGGCATCTCTGTCCGGACCATCGTAGCCAAAGAATATCCCCATGCTGCTCAGAATAGAATGGCCAATCGAGTAATCTCTCGCTTCCTGCTCCTCTAAAAACAGAGATAGATGCTGGATTCCAACCCACATATTATCAAGATCATACTTACCGGTCACATTACCAAGGGCAACTCCCTGTCGGTCACCGGCAACAAATATCTCGGTTCTGTCAAAGTAGGGCAGCTGTTTTCCTTCCGGATCAACCTTCCAGTAATAGGGGTTTCTCACAATTACCATTTTTGAATCTGGATCAAAACTTTCCAACATCCATGCCTGCAGCGTTACCCTACCACGGCCACTGCTCCAGGGAATATTCTCGTTCAGTTCATCATAGGTAGCATCAGGATTGTATTTTGGATGAAACTTGCTGAGGTAATGCTTCGGCAACGCAATTTCGGACAGACTAGCGTACATTGTCTCAGCAAAATAATATGGATCCGGATAGATGAATTTAATCGTATAATCATCTATCTTGCGCACCTCAGGTAACTCCCCTTCATAGTAGAGGTTGGCAGCATGATACCAGGTGTAAGCCGCATTCTCATCATCCAGGATATCGAACAGGAAGAACAGAATGTCATCAACCGTAAAAGGCTCTCCATCTGACCACTTTGTGCCCTTTCGGAGATATACGGTCATTTCTGTACCATCGCTACTGAATTCCCACCGCTCAGCAAGATTGGGGAGAATCGGGCCATCACCCGGAATCGGCCATGTAAAGGCAAAGAGAGACTCATTCGTATGATGCGATATGAGCCATTCATCGGGCATAAAAAATCCTGTTCCCCTTCTAAAGGTATCACTGTATTTACCTATCTCTTCAAAAGGTTCAATTACCAATGGATTTTCAGGTAGCCGCTCCTCCAGCGGTGGAAGAGTGCCAGCTTTGACCATTTCATGCAGCATTGGCGCCTCTTTTTCCGTCCACTCAACGGGCGTTACCACTTCCTCTTTAACAGGTTCTTCCTTCTTGCTGCTAGCGAATAGAGGAAAACCCCCGAGCACCAGGCCAACAGCTAGAGCTGTTAGCAAAAAACAGTACAACCATTTCATTTTTTTCATTGCTTTAATCCTCCTCATGAAATTATTCCTTTTTGATTAAAAATATCTTGTTTATCACCCCCTTCATTAACGGTTGGAGAACTTTATATTTTGGGAACGTTACCAAACCCCTATTCTGTATCAATATCCAGTTGATGTCAAGCAATATCTTCTTGTTGTAACTCTCAGACAACCAATATCGACGGTCTTACCTGCGTGAGACCGTTTGCACTTAATTCTCGGTGAGGAAAGTTCTCATCATAGGTGATATACTCAAGCATGTCTTTTTTTAACAGATACACGTCTTCGGCCATTACTCCCGGAAGTGAGGGATTCCAGCCGATCACGTTATTTTCTCGTAGGGTGTAATCTGCAGACTCCGATACCGTTTGTTCTCGAGGATGATACCCCATCGTGCCGCCCTGCGTATGATTTTTCCATTCCTCCCTGTTGACCCCTACGCTACGGTAAATCTCCGGTAATTTTTGGTAAATGCTTTTTAAACTCGTGCCAATAGTAGCCAGGGAATTCAAATAAACATATACAGTTTCAATCCTCTCTTGATTAACCTTTAATTCTTCCGGAGGCTCCCCGAATGAAACAATTCTGTTAATTGGAAAGGCGAGCCCGCCCCTCTTCCCCACTCCGCAAAATGAGTAGTGCTTTCTGATTTTGTAATCGGTAACGACCTGGTGCCTGTACTTCAGTGACCGTTCATCCCCTCCTATCAGGATGACGGATATATTGAACCGGCGTTTAATAAGCTCCTCAGCAAGTGCGGCGGCTATTTCCGATTCCTTTATTCCCGGTCCTGTTCTTTGTGCCACTTCAGTGATAATCGATGCAGCCTCTTTACCGTATTCACGTAGTCGATCTATTTCTGAATCATAGAGTACTGAACGCAAAAGCATCAAATGTCCATCAATTGACAGCGGATTTGCTATCCCGCCAACCGCTGCATCAACTCCAATCCTACCTTTTATGAGTTTCGATGCCTCAGCCCCAATCCCACCGGAATACCAGCCTATTCTTCTATATTGAAAGGGGCAATGCGAAAACTCCTCTTCCATAACTCGGTCGTGATCTCCATTTTCTGCAATTACAAAGACTGTTTCATCCGTTATGAGAATGCCAATCAAGCTATCCTGGTAATCGAACAGCACATGGTTATTACCACCTGCCGTCAACCAGCACACGTTGGACTGCTGGGTAATTAAAATTCCCGAAAGTCTTTCATTGCTGATGATTTCCCTAACCTTTTGTAACTTTCCTAAAACTTCATCTTTTCTTATATCCACTTTTCCCATTCGTTTTTGTCCTCCCCTTTTTTCTTCTAGCCGAAATTTTATTCACCTTTTACGGCACCAGCTGTCAAGCCACTTACAAAATATTTTTGTCCAAATAGATAGATCAACATCATTGGCAATATTGAAACTAAAAGACCAGCCATTATAACAGGCTGATTTATCTGAAATCTGCCCTGAAAGCGAATCAATCCAGCCATGAGAGTACGTAACTCACTCTTCTGGAGGAAAATCATTGCTATGAGAAGTTCATTCCAGACCCATAATGAATTCACGATTATTAGGGTAATGATAGCCGATCTACTTAACGGCAGGATAATTCGTAAAAAAATACCGAGGTCTGAGCATCCATCGATCCGTGCAGAATCTATGATCGACTCTGGTATGGTAACAAAAAAATTCCTCAAAAGATAAATCGCGAATGGCAATATGAGACCTGTGTATATAAGTATTGCACTCCAGTAGGTATTTACAAGTCTTACTTTGGTCATTACGACAAACAGTGGAATTATCATCACTATTGGTGGTATAACCATTAAACTGATAATGAAGTTGAATACTTTCTCCTTTCCAACAAATCGTATTCTCGCGAAGGCATAGGCAGCAAGAGCTGCTACTATGGTCGAAAAGGATACCGCCATTACGGTGACCACTGTTGAGTTTCTAAACCAGAATAGCAGGTTCTTATCTTTCCAAAGTGTTTGATAGTTTGTGAGGACGGCTTTTTTTGGAAGCGCCACCTTGTTATTGACGTATTCCATTTTTGTCTTCAATGAAGTGATAAACATAAAGAAAATGGGGTAGGTAACCACAATTACCAAAAGAATCATTAAAAGTTGCGTCGAAAAAATGACTAAACCCCTTTTGAGGATCTTCGCCAATCTGCGCGTTTTTCTGTTTGATCCTTTAATAGCTTTATTCATATTCCTTATAAATCCTTATCCTTAAGCGATGCGACATAAATGACAACAGTGCAGCTAGTATGAAAAGTACTATTGCGACCGCAGAAGCAACAGCCATATGATTCATTTTAAATGCTTGAATGAATATATAGTATTCCGTCACGTAGGTAGAATGGGCAGGACCTCCGAGGGTCATTACATAAACATAATTGAATACCCAGCTCAGCATAGTGATCAGTGCGATAAAAACATAAAACTCGATAACAGTCCCGAGCTGTGGAATTACGATATACCATAACCGTTGTAGCCAATTTGTCCCATCTATCTTAGCTGCATCAAATATCTCTTCTGAAACAGTCATCAACCGCGCGAGAAAAAGCATTGTTCCGAAACCGAATTCTCGCCAGAGAATGACCAGCATGATCGTTGGCAGAGCAAAAACGGTACTACCCAACCAATCAACAATTAATTTTTCTAATCCGATAATTTTTAGAAAAGTGTTGAGTATTCCCCTTCCCTGAAAAAACAGAGAGAAAAAGATACCGATTGCGGTTATTGAAGTTATATATGGGAGAAGTACAATACTCCTGTATATTTTCCACCCTCTTATCTGCTCAAAGAGAAGGACGGAAAAAAACAGAGAGAGAAAAACGAGGATTGGAACCAGTAACATGAGAAACAGATTATTTCTCAGAGACATCCAAAACAACTCATCGTTTAACATCAGAAAGTAATTTCTGATTCCAACAAAGGGTCTACCAGCCTGCGCCAAGTCTAAAAAACTGTACCGTAAATTCTGAAACAGGGGAAAAAAGTATACAAAAAAAATGAAAAATATTGCGGGTGCAATGAACAGATATCCCTTCCCATTTTCTTTTCTCGAGCTATTCATAGGAACATAATTCGAAACAGATTTAATAAAGGTGGGCACCAGTTATTTTGGTGCCCACAGTTAATGGATTTTCATTTAACCTTTAAAAAGGGGAAGTCTTCCTCAGCCCAGATTCTGAAATTTTCTAACATTACAGGATTTTCTTCTCTCCATTTCTCCGCACTTGCTTCAAGCTTCTGGGCTGCATCTGCAGCGTCAATCTTTCCAGTTAAAAACTCCTGTGTAGTTGCGTAAATAGCTTCCTCCATGGCTCCGGGGTGGTTCCATACGTATGTCATAGAAGCGTTACTCTTCGTCCATTCAAGAATCTTTCTATCAACTTTGCTCTTCATAATACTTTCTTTCACATAATCCGTTGCAGGAAAGATACCCGTTCTTTCATATAGAGCATTCTGACGCTCTTCTGAGAGAAAAAATTCAAGGAACCTGCCCGCCTCCTCCTTATACGTGGCCACAGCGGGAATAGCAAGATCAATAGCAGGAATCGGCAGCTTACCCCTTAGTTTGCCCCCCTCACCCGGTACAGGAACAATCCAAACATCAATAACGTCTTCGCCAAATTCACGTACCGCAGCAGCTATTCGAGGCTGTACGTCATAAAAAATGCCGACCTCGCCGGTGAAAAAAAGGTCCTGTCCTTCAGCCAAGCTGAGAGAGTTTACATCCGGATTGAAGAGTTCTTTGTCACGTAGTTCCTGAATTAGATACCACCATGCGGAATGCTCTTTATCCGTGTAATGCTCGTCTCCAACGACAACTCTGTGATAATCAGTTGCAGAATCATAGTACTGGTACTGAAGAGAAGATGGAAACCAACCACCGTAGTACCCATCCTTTATGCCAAAACCCCATGGGATAAACCCAGCTGCTTTTATTTTTTCCAAAGCAGCAATAAATCCCTTCCAGGTGGTCGGAAGGTTGTCGGGATTCAGTCCTGATTTTTTCCAGACATCCCTGTTTATTGCAAAAAGCCATGGGTCCAGGTATAGAGGCACGAGCCACTGTTTTCCATCCCAGTAGCCTTCAGCCCTGGTTTCTGGATAAATATGTGACAGCACATCCTCTGAAACATAGTCACTTATAGGAACAAGGTGTCCGGCCCACGCTACTTCCAGACCCATTGCGCCACCCCATAATATATGCAACTCAGGAGCATCCTTTGCCTCGACCGCTGCGTAGAATCCAGTGTAGATCTGATCAATATCCACATGAGTCACTTCCCATGTTACGTTTGGATGTATTTCATGGTATTTATCTGCGGTTTCCTGAACAAACTCCGTGATGCCGGGAGCCTCATCCTCTCCCCAGAACCATATCCTACAGGTAATCTCCTCTTCCACCGCAGCTTCCTCTTTACTCCCCCCTGCAAATAGTGGGAGAGCCATTAGAAGTGTCACGAGCAGAAACGTGATCACCATCCAACAAACATTTTTTCTCATTTGCAATATCCTCCTCTATAATCGTGTTAAGTTTATCAGTCACCAAAAGCCTTTATAATCTCAAGATAGAGCGACTTTCATCACCTCCCCTCTTCCAATTTTTTAATCAACCGATAATTATGCCTGATGCATCTTCCAGCAAAGCAGGTCTATTCTTGCACCCACTATTTTGCTGTGAGCTGCTTTGCCAGATTTATAGCTCTCAATGCATCCGGTGCAAAACCGTCAGCCCCAACTTTATCAGCATACTCCTTTGTAATGGGTGATCCACCCACCATAATTTTAACCCTGCTATTTTTTTTTCGTATCATCTTTATTGCAGGTTCCATCGCAAGCATCGTTGTCGTTAAGAGCGCTGATATTCCAATGACATTTGCCGCTTCTTTTTCAGCAGCGTCAATGATCCTCTCAACAGGCACATCAACTCCCAGATCGACGACATTGAAACCTGCCCCCTCAAGCATCATACTCACAAGGTTTTTCCCAATGTCGTGAACATCCCCCTCAATTGTCGCCATTATTATGTTCCCCATCGATGACTCTTCAGACTTTGAAAGATGTGGTTTTAATAGTTCCATTGCACTCTTCATTGCTGTTGCCGACATAATTACTTCTGGAAGATACATCTCATATGCTCTAAATCGCTGTCCAACCACATCCATCCCTGCCACAAGACCACTATTCAGAATTTCCTTGGGTTTTATCCCTTCATTTAAAAAATTTCCGGTAAGCTTCTTCGCCTTATCCTCATCACCGCTTATAATGGAATCCTTTAACTCATCGAACATAGCGACACCTCCAAATTAATCTATCATTTTATTCACCCTTACATTTCTGGTCGGAACTTGAAAGAATCTTCAAGCTTTTCGTCCTTCATTGCACGGTTATAAATCTTATCAAGCTCCTTCTTTGTATCCTTATCAGTTGCATAGGTGTGTTCTTTTATCTTTTTTCGTGCCATTTCCCTCGCATACTGCCGTACCGACTTTGAACCCATTTCCATCCACTGTCCAAGGTTCGTATGCACAAAGAGTTGTGGCTCCCAATATTCTTTCCTGAAGTTTTCGAGAGTACTCTTTCTACCAACAAAGCTTTCTCCCGGTCCAACTGACTCGATCTCACGAATCATAAGACGTGCCTCATCAAAATCTTCTTCTCTCAATATAGTTTTTATATATTCAACGATCTCATAGTCGATTATGAGCTGCTCTGCACAGTATATTTCTCCAGTAGATAACAAACCACCGCAGCGAAAAGCTCGTGCTCCTCCCAGTGCGGCGATCAGAGTGTGGACGCCAATCTCAAAGGATGCATGGGCATCCGGCTCTTTTGAGGAGGTGAGGAGCGTTTTCGTCATAATTGGAATATCATAGTATTTACATAGTGCCATCTGATGAAGTGTATGCCGAATATATTCAGCCGATCCATAGACAAAGGTGGTGTACTTCATATCAAACGGATCTGCTTCGAATGCATCATTGGGTGAAATATAATTATTCGCTTTGTGGTTGATGAGACTGAGCATGGTGAGACCGGCAAAATGTTCGTACATACTCTGCAGAATGGTGCCAAGCATAGTGACAGGGGCGGAGACACCTGCAACCGGCATAGTCGATACCCACATTGGAACATTTTTATCCAGGAGTTGATAGGCAACTTCCAATCCATTTTTATCAAAGGATCTCGGACTGATCATCCAGATGCCAAAGGTAAAGCGCTTGTTTGCCGCTTGGGCCATTTCATATACATAGTTAGCGCATTCGAACGTTGGTTTGTCCATGTGCTCATAGATATCGTTACATCTGTATCGAGAATTCTCCCACGCTATTTTGTGCATCAAAATAGTCTGTAGATGAATGGGTACATCGAGAGGGACCACCGGTGCAGAACCTACAGTATCTAATGCATCGCCAAGCTTTATCAGGTCGACAAGGTCATTCGAAGACGGTGGTCTTAATTCGCCGGTATCCCAATCATAGAAAGAGGTCTGATGCGCACCAGCTGATATGATCCAATTATCTTTCGCATAAGTAGGGAGATCATACGTTGCCCCCTTCAAGGCTTTCATCACCAGATCGCTTTTGAACTTCACATGATCCTTCTCGATCTTAACGCCATCATAATTTGAAAGGCGCTTCAGCATTCCTTCATGGGGTATATGAATACCAACTTTTTCGATTAGGTAGAGCACCTTCTCATGCATTGTATCCATCTGTTCCTTGTTAAGACCACCTTCAATAGTAAAATTTTCAATGCGCATTTCTTTTCCCCCATGTTTGAATAGCACTTACGAGATTACTTTTCACCTGTGACTTTTATTAAAACGACTCCTTTAATAATTCATCCTCCAGAGCATGTTCATAAATCCTATCGAGTTCCTTTTTTTTATCATCGCCGATTTTATAATCATGTTCCTTTATCTTGTTTTTCGCAATTTCATTTGCGTATTCCCGAATAGATTTTGAGCCCATTTCCCTCCAT
>CAYFYU010000001.1:97943-120748 GCA_964347455.1 uncultured Spirochaetota bacterium
CCCTCCATTGTCCGAGATTTGAATGAATAAATAGTTCGGGCTCCCAATACTCCTTGCGAAAATTATCAAGGGTACTTTTTCTTCCAATAAAACTCTGACCCGGTCCTACCGCTTCAATTTCACCTACCATAAGTTGTTCCTCACTGAACTCTTCTTCTCTTAGAAGGGTCTTTATGTATTCAACAATTTCATAAACGATTACGAGCATTTCAGCCGAATACACCTCCGCGCTTGTCAACAAACCCCCACATCGAAAAACCCGCGCCCCTGCCAATGCAGCAATGAGAGTAAAAACACCCACTTCAAATGCAGCATGAGCGTCAGGTTCTTTTCCAGAGGTCAGTAGAGATTTTACAACAAAGGGCATATTGTAGTACTTATGAATAGAGATTTTATCAAGGGCACATCGGATGTCCTCAGCTGAACCATACACAAACGCGCTGTACTTCCAATCAAAAGGATGGGCAATAAAACTATCAATAATCTGAATATAGGTATAGGATTTGGTATTCAATAGGTTCAGCATTGTGAGACAGGCAAAGGTTTCAAACATTGCCTGCAGTATTGAACTCTTCATAATTATTGGGCCATTAACTCCTGCTATTGGCATGGTACCTGCCCACATGGGTACACCTTTATCGAGAAATTTATAAATTATGTCCAATTCTTTTCTGTCAAAGGTCCTTGGACTTATCATGTACAGCCCCAGTGCAAACCACTTATCGGCAACCCTCGACATTTCATATATATATTGTGCAGACTCAACAGTTGGTTTTGGATCATGTTCAAACATATCGTTGGCTCTGAACCGTGAGTTTTCCCAGGCAACTTTATGCATTAAAATTTCCTGAACATAGTAAGGCATATCGAGCGGTACAACTGGAGCTGAACCGACGGTATCTAACGCATCTCCCAGTTTGATCATGTCTATTAAATCGTTTAACGTGGTTTCTCTTATCTTTCCTGTATCCAGGTCAAAGATCTTGGTTTGATGAGCACCAGCTGAAATGATCCAATTTTCCTTTGCATATTTCGGAACCGGGTATTTCGCCTCTTTAAGTGCTTTGAGTACCAAATCGCTTTTGAATCGAACATTCTCCTTTTCAATGAACACCCCTTCGTAATCTGACAGCAAATCTAAAATTCCCTTATGCGGAACATATATTCCTAATTTTTCAACGAGGGAGACGGCCCGCTCATGCATGGTATCAATATTCTCCTTCGTAAGACCTCCTTTTAAATTAAAATCTGCTACTTTCATGTATGGCCTCCGTTCTTCACCGATCTAATGCGTGCTCTATCAATATACACCATATGTATGGATAGCATTCACCATTGTTACAAAATTGTCGAAAGGTATCTCATTTACCGAACTAACGGTCCCTGCAATATACCTACCTCCCGGCTTCATTTCTTCGACTACGTTCCTGACATAATTTTCTACATCCAAAACACTTCCCCTTATCAGGGGGTCGGTATCAATAGCACCAAAGAGACACAATTTACTTCCCCATTTTTTTTTATATTCATGGTAATCAACGCCATTGGCATCTAATGGAAACAGTGCCGAACAGCCCAATTCGATTATCATGTCGATAATCTCATCGGGTTTTCCATCACAATCGAAAATAATTGGCACCCCAGCGTTTAGCGCTGGCTCATAGATTATCTCAGCATACGGTTTATACAATTCCTTGAAATGCTCTGGATTTATCATTAAGCCCGATTTATGAGCCACATCGTCTCCAGAAAAAAGAATATCGATACCCAATGAGACAGCTTCTTTCACCAGCTTCAAATACCAATCTATTGCGGTCGAAAGCATCTCATGGGCAAGATCGATATCATCATAGATCAACATAAAGAAGTCCATGCCGCAGAGGTTTACATAATGGGTGATAAAAAAGTTACCTGTACAGAGTGAAACTGCTATATTCTCATTCTTAGCTGCTTCTATATACTGTTCTAAATATTCTATTCTTTGTGTAATATCATCATCCGATGGTGGAATTACACTTTTCCAATCTTCCCTATTCTTAATACTCCCATCATTGATGATACATAACTTCCCTCTCGCGTCCAATTTCCTGTATGGGGCAAATGCTGCCTCCATCATTATTGTGTCCTGACCGATAATTTTACAGATATTTATCCAATCCTTTGGATGCATTGGGATACACATATCACCATCAACTACCGCTCTCTCATCTCCCCTGTATGGATCGCCCACTGCAGCAGCGGTGTTACCTGCGGTGTAACCAAGAATTTTCTGAACTAGTTCAGAATCGATATAATTTTCAAAAAGAGGAACCCGATCGATCCTATCGCCCTTTAATGCTCCCAGTAAACGATCCTTATTGGGCTTACCGATATCATTCGAAAAACGCAATGAAACACCCCATTATAAAACAAAGCTCTGGATTATAAAGATAAAACCATACTTTATGAAAACATTACTAATAATTATTTGTTCATATACATTTTCCAACAATATTCAATGGGAACGTTATCAGCAATTTTAGATAGAAATCCTTGCATGTCAAGTAAAATATCACTTTACATAAAAAAATATCCATTTTGTATGTCAACTCCTAAATATGGGGAGTACTCAACTTGATAATAGTGGTTTGAAACGTATTGTCTTCGTTTATAAAAGGAAAAAAGTGTTAACGTTTTCAAATATATTTGTTATTATCATCTACATGTCAGAATCGACAAAATTAAATGAATCAAAGGTAACCATTAAGCATATTGCAAAAGTAGCAGGAGTTTCTGTTTCAACTGTATCAAGAGCCTTGAGGAATGACCCCGCTGCAAGCTCCAAAACGATCGATAGGATACTGGAAATTGCAGAAAAGTTAAATTACTATCCCGATTCACTGGCAAAGAGCCTCCGACAAAAAAGGACAAACACCATTGGCATTATCTTCAATGACCTTAATAACCCCTTTTATACTGAAATACTCAGTGAAATCGGAGAAATTCTATACAGCAACAAGTATTCCCTATTTATATGCTATTCCCATTGGAATTTTGAGCGTGAAAAACAAAATATTCTATCATTATTATCAAAAAGAGTTGATGGTGTAATCATCTCCCCAATAGATGATAAGAGTGATAATGTAAAGCTCCTATTCAAAAACAATGTAGAAACAGTTTTGATTGATTGCTATCCTTTCTTCAAATCCTGCAGTTATGTTTACACCGAGCATGGGAAGGGAGCAGAAATAGCAACAGAGTATCTGATTAAGAACGGTCATAAAGATATTTTACTTTTTACCGGTCCCTATGAAAGTTTTTTGGCAAACCATTTCTTAAGTGGTTACATCAATACGCTCAACAAACATCAGATAAAAATCAAAGATGAACTGATAGTCCGCTGCAAGGAGTTGTCTATTGAAAGTGGCTATGAAACATTTAAATCATTACTCACAAAAAACAACACAGGCAAGTTTGTCGATTTTACCGGCATCATAACAATCAGTGATCTCCTCGCTGTTGGTATATACAAGGTAGCAAACGAGCTTGGTTTCAATATTCCAGGAAATTACAGTATTATAGGGTACGATGATATCGAGCTAACAAGTGCCCTCTCCCCTCCACTCACAACAATGCATCAACCAAGAAAGAGAATCGGTAGAGAGAGTCTAAACATTCTCTTACATAACATTGAGAAGGAAGAGAAAAAAATCAGAAAGATAGGTTTTGATCCCCATATTGTCGTTAGAGGCTCCGTACGCAAGTTAAATTAACCCATCATTTTCAAGATAAACTCGCCGGGCTCTTATTCCATCACGTTTTTAAACTCAGCACTCAATAAACATATCCATAAAACTTTTGCCACTATCTTGAAATCATGCACTACGTTTATCGTGTGAACTCTTGAAAGCAATTAACTGTTTCGACACCATTTTGCGCTATCGGGACATCAACTCTAAAACCTTAAAGAATTGCACTAACTCATTCAAAGCTTTATCATTTAACATTCAATAATAAGCCTAATAGAGGAAGAGTGGGGGATTCTTTATGTTAGATAATGAGAAATTAAGGATCAAGGTATTATCGGAAGAACAGATCAGGAGTTTACACGAGGCGACATTGGAAATTCTTGAAAATACAGGCGTGATTATTGATACTCCAGAAGCAGTTGACCTTCTTTATCAGAATGGAGCTAAGGTGAATGGAAATAAGGTACGTATTCCAGAGACTATGCTGAATAAAGCTCTGAAAACCGCGCCACATCAGGTACGATTATACGACAGAAAAGGAAAAACATGCTTGGATATTAGCGGAAGCAACGTGTACTTTGGAGGTTGGGTAGAAAATATGTATATTTACGACCTTGAGAGTGGACAACTACGGCCTCCTGTTTTAAATGATTTAGAGATAACGGCATCAATTTGTGAACAGGCTGCCAACATTGATTGGTTGAGTTGGGCTGGCCAAGTATCCGATGTACCACCACCGATACGTGATCCAATGATCTTCAGAAAAATTTTGTCATATACAACCAAACCCTTTGTAACAACTACGGTTGATGAAAATGCGCTTAAAGATATAATCGACATGGCAGCAATTGTCACGGGGAGTTATGATGCATTGAGGGCCAGGCCATTCATTGCGAATGGTTCTGAACCGGTTTCACCACTGCATCTCAGTGAGACCGGTGTAGAGAAGTTACTCATGTGCGCTGATTACGGTATTCCGATCTGCTACTATCCAATGCCGGCAGCCGGATCCACAGCGCCGTGCTCTCCTGTGGGTCCCCTTGTCATCGGAAATGTGGAGGTCCTGGCTGGATTGGTTATCCATCAGTTACACACCCCTGGGGCTCCTTTTATCTATGGAAACATACCGGGCATGATGGACATGAAAACGATGGTTGTATCCTACGGCGCACCGGAACTCATACTGTGCCTATCAGCAATGTCTGATTTGGGCCACTGGTATAATTTACCCGTTTATGGAACCGCCGGATGCGGAGATTCCATGGAAATTGACGGTCAACTGGGGGTTGAATACGCGCTAACAATCCAACATTCTATCCTAAGCGGTGCTAATCTCGTTCATGACCCGGGAATTCTTGGTGCCGGAGTCCTTGGAGGTGCCGAGGCCATCGTCTTTGCCGATGAGATTATAGGGATGATAAAGCATATAACCGCTGGCATTGAGATTAATTCTAAAACTTTGGCTGTGGATTCGATACATGAAATTGGACCTCGGGGTAATTTCCTCACCCATCCAAGTACATCGGATAACTATCGGTCCTTTTGGTATCCAGGTGTATTTACACGGGAACCGGTTCAAACCTGGCTAGAAAAAAGTGAAAAACCTGATTTGAGAAAGCGATTAAAAAAACGAGCTTATGATCTCATCCATACTCATGAAATAGAACCATTGGGTAAAGATGTTGAAGCAGCTTTGAGAGAAGTAGAGATACGTGTGAAGAAACGTTCTTAAAACAGGATGACTTTAACACAAAAAGGTTTACATAAAGGGGGGATTTCAAATGATATTCGCAAAAGGATTTAGTGGGCCAGAAGGTCCTGTACTATTGCAGGATAAGAGCTTACTGATAGTGGAATTTACAAAGGAACGGGGATGTGTCACCCATATCAGTTCGGACGGAAAATTAAAAAAGATGATTGCAAAAACGGGAAGCCCCAACGGACTAGCCCTAGATAGGGATGGATTTATCTGGGTTGCAGAATCGAAAATACCTTCCCTTTTAAAACTAACAATGAATGGTAAATTTCAAGTGTTTCTGACTGAATGTAATGGAGAACCATTCCTACTTCCAAACGATCTTGCTTTTGGGCCAGATGGTGCATTATACCTGACTGATTCGGGATTCAAACCTGAAGATTTTTATGTCAATGGAAAAGCTCGTGATGATTACCAGAACATCCCTTATGATGGTAGGGTATATAGGATTGATACTAAAACTAAGGACATAGCCAAACTGGATTCAGGAATACTCTTAACGAACGGTATAGCTTTCGGCCCGGATAATAACCTCTATGTAAATGAAACGAATACCGGCATGGTTTATCGATACAGAATGAGAGATGGCGAGGTCATCGGCAAACGTGAAGACTTCGGGAACGTTCTTGCACCAGGTGAGTATGGTCGACGAGGACCCGATGGTATGAAGTTTGGTGAAGATGGAAATCTGTATGTTGCAGTATGGGGACAGGGAGACGTGACTGTACTGGGACGGGACGGAAGCGTTGTTAAGAGAATTAAAACAGGAGGAATGCAACCCACAAATCTTGTTTTCGGACTACCAGGAGAAAAGAAGCTTTACGTTACTGAAATGGAATTCGGGACGGTCGAGGTTTATGATGTTGATACCGATGGCCTTCCTCTATACATGTGAAAGGAATCCCCCATGCCCAGAGAACCTTAGGACCGGTATGCTTTGAATTACCGGAAACATTATCGAAATACGCCTAAAGTCCCAAACCGGAAATTACTTCCAAGCGCTCTTACCCTTTTGGATGAATGTGATACGCAGGCCCAAACGGTTCAGCTGATACCTCGATCTGGAGTAATTCGCCGTTGGTATCGTTAGCAGTTTTGAGTAAGGTCACCGTTTTTCCTCCAACCGGACCGATAACATCACCTGATCTTGCCATGATACATCCTCTCCACAACATAATTGAAAATATTGAAATCCCGTGCCTATTCCAATTAAGCCTACTAACAGGCTCAGTAACACAAGTGCTCCCCCATCAGAGCAAATACATATGCAAAAGTGGAATATGTTTTAGGGAATGAAAAACTCCCGTACACCCCTGAGCGACTGAACGCTGCTTTTTTCAAGAGCAGTACCGGCATACGGTAAATACTGACCTTTGAAATCTTCCGGGTTCAGCTTCGGTGTTCCCTTGTGCAACTCCTGGTTGATTAAGTCGATAAATGCGTTCGCAATAATCGCATGGCCGAGGTTGTTCGGGTGCACCCCATCGAGGCTGAAAACCGTATTTTCAGGATCATCCAGCACAAAATTACCGGAGTATCCGCCGAATGCCCCCTCGTTTTCAGGATTCCACATGTGGTTCATATCCACCAAGGGGACATTGAAGCTGGAAGTCAGGTCCAGGATAATCCTGTTGAAATCAGAGATGGCGCCGATAATACCTGCGGATTCAGAATCCGTTATGGTTAGGTCTCCAGTAAATGGACTGCCAACACCGCTTCCCATAGCCACACCTGCAGCATCCATTGCAGCCTGTATTTCAAGAAAAAGGGCAGTTGCTTCGCTCTCATCAGCCACCAAACCCATATCTTGAAGATCAGTTTCATCGGGAATTCCAAGCCCATCTCGTAGATACCCATCAATCGCATTCTGCACCAGATACTGTACCGGATCAGTAGTGCTTCCCTCCACTGTCAAAAGAGGGATGTAGAATTGATCTAGGGAATCACCGAAATTGATCGGTTGAATAGTCTCATTGTTGAATAAGACAGGAACAGGAATATTATTCTTGAAACCAATCACACTCTTAAAAATGTCGTCCATGATGTGCATATAGGCGAGGTATCCCGGAATATTCGCCACGAAGACTCGTGCATCAGTCTGAGCCTCTAAATCCGACAGCAGCGAGGCGAATTCGTTTCTGAACGAAACCGGATCCGTGATCAGACTCGTATCTCCCCCCTCCATGACCGCTCTCAGAATATCGTTGTTTCCAATCCAAAGCAGCACAATCGTCGGCTTCAGTTCGATAGCCTGCTGTAAAATAGTGGTACTTTCAATATCCGGATTGAAGTTGCGAAGGACCAGGTCAAAGAGGAAATTATTAGGCACAACAGAATTATTGTAGCCTGTGGTGTGACGAATATCATGAAGCCATGCACCACCAACACCTAGATTGTTGTAAGGCCTTTCCAGTGAGAAATTTTCAAGAAGTGGAATTATCTTCAGTAATAGCGCGAGCCCGCTAATCCCTTCCTCGAGATAGGTAGCAATTATCCTTCCGTTTTCGAATTTCAAAGGTTCTGCATAAGGAGGGCTTCCAAAACCGGGAGGGCTGACGTAAGGCTGCTCAAAGTCTGTGTCTACCCCCATCTGCATTGCAATGAGATAGGGAAAACTGTGCAACTGATAATTTTTCACCAATCCCGCATCCTGAATGCCCATTGTGAGGCTGTCGCCGATGGCAACCAGCACAACATCCTCCTTTGTCGAACAGGTGCTCAGCAACAGTACTAGCAGGAGGCATGCAAGGACAGGGAGTGAAAGTACTTTTCGCATTTTTCTCCCCCTTACATTCTACCATGCCTTTGGATTCCTTCAACAATTGATCCAGGGAGTACATGGGCTATTCTGGGCCTCCTTATGATTTTTCAGGGTAACTATTTTCGGCTGTATTCCAAAATCCTCCCGTGCTACTTGTTTTATCTCCCTAACATTTTTCACTGAATATGGGCACTGATCTGCTCGAATAATAGTTGTTCCCTATACAGGCTCGCGTTTCGTGCATCTGCAATACAATCATTCAATAAAAGGGTTGCCTACCGCTTATCCTTACATAAGTGCTTAAATCCAACAAATATACAGTGAATGAACATATAACGGGTCTCCAGCAATACTCAACTGGAATATACTCAATCATACTCTGCGTACCATTCCTGTGTGAATACAGGGTTTTGATTTTCATACCCTCAGATAAGCGTTTTTTATACCATTCGACCTTTTCCAGGAATCCCGGTTTTTTCACATTGCTGTATCCGCAAATTCCATACCTCAAGATATTGTCAGCGTTGGTATCGACGATCTCAACGCTATCCATTTTCTCATCACCTCAATAGAATAATCATACACATACTAAATAATTAAACAATGGATTAAAAATAAAATTTCACCCTGTATATGCGGATTATTGAGTACGCTTGAATAATGAGGTAAGCACCCAGTCTGCTACAGAGCGGGCAACCTCTTTGCGCTCTGCTTCAGGAACCGAATCTATATCAAACCTGTCATTATATTTCTTATAGTGGGATAAAGCATCAAATTGCACCATTTTATCCTTGCCGATAATATTTTTCATAATTCTTCCGTGGCATTTGAGAAAACAGCCGTCAATTACTATTACTTGTGAAGCTCTTTTTAACCAGTCATACATCGCAGAACCTGGAACAGAGAAAAATTCGCCGTGGCAGCCGCGACAGTATGGTTCTTCTTTTGCCACCATATTGGCAGCAAGCCGGGCTATCTCACCCCTGATGCAGGCTCCTTCACATGATAATACAGGGATATTACCCGCATCCAAGTTACTCTTACCGACCTTCTCTCCTATCGGACATCTCCCACTGGTCGCCTCTACCTTAAGCGTAAACATCTTCGTATCTTCCATCGTAAAACCTCCATGGTACAGTCTTTGTATTGTTTACCTCTATTTATATGGACGAAATTGCATGGAAAAAGGTTACATAAAATATTTTAACTTTAAATAAGAAATTGATAGAATATACCACTAGGTATTAGGTTTCTATAAGGAGTCGTACTCAAATAGGACTCTGTTTTTTTGGAGAGAGGTCAATTATAGATCAAGACTTTTCACTGAAATACATGTGCGAAGTCACTACACGATACTATTGGTATTCAAAATATGAGCGAAAGTTTAAATAAACAGCTAGTTGAATTCTTGAGAAGTGCAGAAAAAATCCTCATATTCACCGGTGCGGGTGTTTCAACGGGAAGCGGAATACCCGATTTCAGAGGACCGACAGGCATTTGGAAAACAAGCACGCCCGTTTACTATCAGGATTTCATGAACTCGGAGGAGGCTAGGATAGAATACTGGAACCAGAAGGCTGGAAGGTGGAAACAGTATAAAAACGCTCAACCTAATGATGTGCACCTATCAGTTGTACTCCTTGAGAAGGCAAACAAACTGTTAAAGCTAGTTACACAAAATATCGACGGGCTTCACCTCAAAGCTGGAACCTCTTCTTCTCACCTCGTTGAACTTCACGGCACCATGAGTGCCGTTGAATGCCAGAGCTGTCATAGTCGGTACGAGCCCGATGATTATTATACTGAATTTAATAAAACGGGCAAGCCACCGCTTTGCAGCTGTGGAGGATACATAAAGTCAGCAACGATCAGTTTCGGACAGAATTTACGCCCTGAGGATCTGGAGCGCGCATTCCATGCTGCTTCAGAGGCTGATATTGTGGTCGCTCTCGGGTCAACTCTCTCTGTCACTCCAGCCGCGAATATTCCGCTCCATGCGGCAATGCGCGGTATACCCTATGTAATAGTCAACCGGGGACCAACAGAGCATGACCAATACCGTGAGGTGTCTCTCAGACTGGAAGGAGATGTGATTGAAATATTTCCAAGAGCTGTGAAAGAAGCGCTTCAGGGGAGAAAAACTTCATCTTAAGTCCCACCCGTTTTTCTGAATGGAATGCGTTTTTAGAACCAACTGTTCCAATATCATATCTTTTTGGTAATCTGCAGGTGAATCGAAGGACTTGAATAAATCTCTATTCTGGACGGTAGATCCTGTTAAATACAGTGGACGAGAATCTTATATAACAATAATTCTATTTAATTTAATTAAGATGAAAATAAAAGTTGATAAATAAGTACAATATGTTACATTTTTTATATAATTTGGCCTGTAAGAATATTGAGCGCTAATGGTATTTCGATAGTTTAAAAGTGATAAGTATATTAGCGGAACATGTTAAAATCGTTGATGACGAGAAGAGGTCTTCTTTTTTTCTGCCTTCTGGCACTAATTCCTTCTCTATCAGTTGCAGATGTTCCTACCGTGGCGGTCATGGATTTTGTCAACAACACCGGCTCTGAAGGTCTGGCCTATCTGTCAGACTCTCTGCCAGAGGCTCTTTCAGCCAGCCTGGCTAATATAAAAGAGATCCAGGTCGTGGAGCGCGGGCAGCTCGACCGGGTACTCGAGGAGATCGCTCTGGAATTAAGCGACCTTTTCGATGAAGAAGCCGCCTCCAGTGTCGGCCGGATGGCAGAGGCGGATGTCCTGTTGCTTGGCTCTTATTCGGGAGACCCAGAAGAGGTAATTCTCTCATTAAAAGCCGTGGAAGTTGATACAGCAACCGTTTTGACCGGAAAAACACTGCGGGTTCCGCTGGGAGAGCTCTTCGATCAGGCTCATCAGGCAGCCCTGCTGATCGGAAACATCATCGCCGGTCAGGACATAGGCTCTCTTTCGGTGAGCACAACTCCCGACGGAGCGGATGTATACATCGACGGCTTGCTGGTGGGAAAGTCTCCGCTGGTAGAGTACAAGCTGACTGTCGGAACCCACCGGATCAGAGCCGTACGCTCAGGTTATATAGATGAAGAAGTTACAATAGTCATCGATCCCAATGAGCGAGAGGTGTGGAAGCCGGTTCTGATCGAACAGCAGACGAAAAACCGCAGTGAGTTAGGATTGAGCGTTGTAGGCCTGATTTCTTTGAATGGAGAGATTAAACCTGCGCCCCTGTTCGCAGGTTTCTTCGGTCACACCTTCAACCACTTGCTCGTGTCGGGTGAGTTCGGGTTCAGCCGCATCGATCAGAGTGAGACCATCGATAGTCCTTTCGGTAGTTTAGAACAGGAGAGGTGGTATAACTATCTCAATGCCACTGTGAGCATGTCCTACATATTCAGGGACTCTACCCGCTTATTCAGACCCTACGCCGGGGGATTTGCCGGTTGGGGCCGGCTGGCTGATATCCGCAGGAACGATGCTTTCGAAAACGATAAGGAAGAGCTGCAGGTGCAGCATCTGTTAAACCTGGGTGTGAAAGTGGGAACACTCTTCGCCCCCTATACCAAGTTCGGTGTCTTCCTCGAAGGGAGGTTTGGATACAGCCCCATAGAAATAATTCGCGACAAATTTGAGAGCCAGGGATTGCTGGGGGATCTGGTGAAGAAAGAATCAAATTTCAGGTTCAGTGCCGTAAGCATCGGTGGGGGAGTAAAATTTTTTCTATAACGATGAGAAGAACTATGAAGCCGGATTTGACAAAGATTTTTTACTTACTGATTGCCACATTTGTACTGGCTACACAGATATCCTGCGATCTGTTGGAGGAGGACGAAGAGCCTCCACCGCCGACAACGCCGATTTTCAGTGGGGTTGAAAAGATAGAACTGCAGGCTCCTTGGCCGCCTCCCAGCGATACATGGAGCAACATATCGAACAACATCTCCTTTCAGTTTGATGTCCCGATTGCAGTCGAATACGTAGTGTTGGCACTCTTTACCACCAATATTGATGTGAGTGGAAAAACAATCACAAATCCTCAAGACTGGGTAGCGGGTAACAGATCAGGACTTACAGGTTTTTCATCCTCCAGTACCCGTGCAGATAATCTTTTTCCTTTCGACATGGTCTCAGGCGATTTCGATACATCATCAGGTAACTATGCACCGAGCCCCCCCTTTCCGCAGACTTTCTACTGGGCTGTATGGGGATACGATCAGTGGGGTAACTTGACCCATGCCAGTCCGCAGTGGAGCCTGACAGTAACCAATCCTTAATCGGACAGAGATCATTGCCGTCCAACATTACCTGAGTTCCCAACCGTGTTCACGGACCCGCCGGGCTATCTCTTCATGGACTTGGTTGGCCTCTTTCTCAGTGAGGGTTCGGTCCTTCCTCCGGTAAAACACATTAAAGGCGAGGTTCTTCTTTCCATCTGGCAGAGATTTACCCCTGTAGATGTCAAACAGCTCTACCTCTTCAATAAGTTTGGAATCATAGGATGCTATAAACTCCCGCACCTCTTGAGCAGGAATCCTCTCGTCAACAACCACAGCGAGTGCGAGCACAACCTCGGGAAAACGTGCCAGTGCAGCATACTTCCTGTTCTCCCTTCCGAAGCGCACCCGATCATTGAGAAGCTGAACATCCATCTCAAAAAAAGCCACCCTATAAACATGAAAATCTATTCCAACCCTTTTCAACAGCTTCGGATTCATTTCTGCCACAACACCGAAACAGGTATCACCGTGGCAGAGGATGGCCCTTCTCCCTGGATGAAATGCACTTTCTGAGCCAACTGCTCCAATATCATATCTTTTGGGATAATCTCCAAGTGAATCGAAGGACTTGAATAACACTCCATTTAAACCGAGTGTTTCAAAAAGTAATTCGACTTTACCCTTCAATTCAAAGAATGCAGAACCCTTTTTTATTTTTTGGATTATGAGGGAGGAAACCATGCGGTGTTCTTCAGGCAGGCTATTGTCTTTACCCTTACCCAATTGACGTGGGGTATACACCGATCCAATTTCAAACAGTGAGAATTCATCCTGGAAAGGGCTGTTTTTTTGAAGCAAGCCAAAGAGACCATGAACCAGACTTCTCCTCATCCTCGACATTTCGGTACTCACCGGATTTTTCAGGGTGACAAATGTCTCCTCTCCATTTTCATAGAACAGTCGGAGCATTGCATCATCGAGAAAGGAATAGGTATATACCTCGATAAGGGAAAGTTCACCGGATAGCTTTGTTTTCAACTCACGGGTAAAATAGAGTATTTCATCACGTTTCGGTGGCGTGCTCTCAACCTGAGGTAGAGCAGGGGCTATATTATCATAACCGTATATGCGCCCGACCTCTTCAACAAGGTCCTGGGGAATCGAAACATCCTTTGTCGAACGAAACGTTGGAACTGTTACCTCTATATCCGCTCCTTTGGTGTCAGCAACATCGAATTGGAGGGAACGCACAATACTTACGATTCGTTTCTTTTCAATTTTTGCACCTATCAGTGTTGATGCCCAATCACAGTTGAGTCTTACCACATTTTTCTCTCTCTGACCGGGATAGGCATCCGCAAAAGGTGATAAAATTTTACAACTGGGAATGAGATTGCGTATCATTGTTACACACCCTGTTAAGCCAAATACCGTCAATTCAGCGTCCAGACTTTTTTCAAAACGATTCGAAGCTTCAGTTCTCAACCCCATCCGTAATGCCGTTCTTCGTATGTTTACAGAATTAAAATTTGCCGCCTCTATTATTATCTCATCGGTGTTGTCATCGATCTCTGAGTTGGCTCCGCCCATAACTCCTGCGATAGCGACTGGTTTTTCTGGGTCCGTGATGAGCAGTACCTGTTGATCTGTATTTCGCTCAACATCGTCAAGAGTTGTGACCCTTTCATTTTTTCTGGCGCATCTGACGATAATTCTCGAATTGGCAATTCTTTGGGCATCGAATGCGTGGAGCGGTTGTCCGGTAAGGAGCATCACATAATTTGTAATGTCAACAATATTGCTGATCGGCCGTACACCGAGTGTCGAAAGACGCCTTCTCAATAGATAGGGTGATTTTTTCACCTCAATCCCACCCAGACGTATTGCTGAATACCGAGGGCAAAGGTCCTCATTCTCTATCGCTATCGCTACGGCTTTATCTCCCTTGGCCCGCAATACAGCATCAATTTCATCGGCTGAGTAGACCGGTTTCGGTTTTCTTCCGTATAGTGCCGCCAGCTCTCTCACAAAACCGTAGTGCCCCCACAGATCGGGTCTATTCGTCAGGCTTTTGTTATCTATGTCAATGATGTAATCCTTGGTCGGAAAGACTTTTTCCAGAGGTGTTCCCGGTTTCAGTTGGTCGGAATCTGATCCCTCCTCATTCAATAGCCAGAGACCCGTATGATCATCACTTATACCGAGCTCCATCTCCGAACAGACAACACCGTATGATTCAACTCCCCGTAATTTCATCTTCTTCACTGTAGTTCCACCAGGAAGTTGAGTGCCTATCAGTGCAACTGGAACAAACGTATCCTGCGCTGTGTTTGGCGCGCCACTGACAATGTCCAGTACCTCACTGCCCACGTCAATTTTGGTAAGAAACAGATGGCTAGACTCAGGGTGTGGTTTAACCTGAATTATCTTTCCAACAACAATCTTTTCCAGATTCCCGCCTATCCCTTCAACCGATTCAATCTCAGAGGTGCACATGGTTAGTTTTAGACCGACCTCTTCGGGACTTATATCATCTATTTTAATGAACTCGTTGAGCCAGTTGTAGGAAAGCTTCACGGCGTAAACCCTTCATTAATTTAGCTTCAAATCTATATAATTTAAGGGATACAATCAAGACTTTTGCTCTACCAGAGGAAATTATGAATGCACTAAAAAATAATTTCAAATCATAAGGAATGATTTATATTAAAGTAATTCAGGCCGGATGAGGAGACACCCCATGGAAGAGCAGCTGAGCAATGTAAAGACGATTATACAGGAGAATGACGCACTCATCTCTCTATTTGGAATGGAGATCGTGGATTTCGGAACGGGGAGAGCCTCCGTTCAGATGACCGTTACTGAGAAATGCTTGAATGCAGCCGACGTGTGTCATGGGGGCACCCTCTTCTCCCGGGCGGATGTTGCCTTTGCACTTGCATGCAACAGTCATGGAAAGCTCGCCCTCGCAATCGATATGAGTATAAGCTACTTAAAAGCAGTCCCCCCGGGAGAAAGAGTTACAGCGACCTGCATCGAGAAACACCGGGGGAAGCGAACCGGTAGTTACCTCATTGAAATAGTAGATTCAAAGGGACAGCTCGTCTCACTGCTTAAAGCAACTGCTTTCAGGACCGATGACAGTTTTGGCTAACACTAAAGCTGAAGGCTCTATTTGTAGTTGAGGAAAATCCTGGTGCAGAAAACAATCATGATAATCGGTGCCGGAATACTACAGGCACCAGCCATAAAGACAGCAAAGGATATGGATCTTCTCACGGTTGTTACCGACCTGAATCCGGATGCGTACGGCATGAAATTTGCCGACTTTCCTATTGTTATGAGCACACGGGATGTTGACGGTACAGTTCGAAAGGCCAAAGAGTTTATCAAAAAAAATCCTATTGACGGTGTTATAACAGTTGGAACCGATGCCTCTCTCACCGTTGCCGCTGTACAGCACGCACTCGACCTTCCCGGTAACCGTATCGACGTTGCAGAGGCGACAACCAACAAGATCAAAATGAGAACAAGGCTTCGTGAGCATTCAATTCCTGAACCAAACTTTTTTTCTTGCTGGACCTACAATGATGTATCCGGAGCAGCAAAAAGACTCGGTTTTCCCTTCGTTATTAAGCCAGCCGATAATATGGGAGCTCGTGGTGTCATGAAGGTGGACAAACCGGAAGTTATTCGTTTCGCCTATGAGCGGGCAAAGAACGCTTCTCCACGCGGTGAGATAATCGTTGAGGAGTATATGGATGGACCGGAACTCAGCATTGATGCACTGGTATGGGATAATGAGATTTTTATAACCGGTGTTGCGGATCGTATTATCGAATTCCCACCATACTTTGTTGAGACCGGGCACATCATGCCAACCAACCTTCCAGAGAAACTGGTTAATGAAGGCGTTGAGGTATTCAAGAAGGGGATTAAGGCCCTTGGAATAGAGATAGGAGCCGCAAAAGGCGACATAAAGCTTACAAAGACAGGGGCAAAGGTGGGAGAGATCGCTTCCCGGCTATCCGGCGGTTTCATGTCTGCATATACATTCCCCTATTCAACCGGCATCAACCTGATCATGGCCGCAATAAATATCGCCCTTGGAGAACCCCCGGGAAACCTTACAAAAACAATTAACCGGTTTTCAGTCGAGAGAGCTATCATTCCCGGCAGCGGAACGGTACGTGAAATCCGGGGTATAGAAGATGCTCTCTCAATTGAGGGAGTCAAAAATGTATTTGTATCGTGCACAATCGGAGAAACAGTTCATATCCCGACAAGTAACGTGGAAAAATGCGGGAATGTTATCGCAGTTGGCAATACGAGAGAAGAGGCACTGACCCGTGCAAATCTGGGAGTAAAAACTGTTAAAATAACCCTTGGTGATGAGGGAGAATTGAATGAAGGCGCTATTCGTAAAGAAGCCATCACCAAATTATCCAGCATCTGCTCAGTGTGCAGGGTTTGTGACGGTGTCGAATGTGCCGGGTGGCTACCCGGTATCGGCTCCTGCGGGGACGGAGACGGCTTCAAGAGAAATCTACGAGTTCTGAAAAAATTAGCGATCATCACCAACGTCTTCAGTCAACTTGACAACATAAACACGGGTAGCGATATATTCGGCATTCCCCTCGATCTCCCCGTTCTTCCTTCACCGATTTCGAACATGAAGCTAAACATGAAAGGTGTATTTAAAGAAGAGGAGTATAACCGATTGATCCTCCTGGGTGCAAAAAAATCTGGGAGCATTGGTTGCATCGGACAGACAGAATGGGATATGAAAGGTGAGAAGATAGACTATCTGATCGACCCTCTCAGTGACGTGTACGGCCATGGCATCCCCTTCTTCAATCCCTATTATGGCATGAAAACAACATTAAAAAACATCGAGAAGGCTTTTAGAGCAGGAGCTAAAACAGCCGGATTGTCACTGGACCATAAGGATACTCCCGTTAATGAGCGCTGGCTCCCCGAAATGGTGGAACAGTCGCCTCTTCCCATCATCGTAAAGGGAATACTCTCTCTCGATAACGCAATATTCGCTGTCGATGCTGGAGTCAAGGGAATCGTTGTGTCCAACAGGGGTGGCAGGATTCTGGAGAGTCTGCCCTCCGGATTTGAGGTTATCGAGGAAATAAAACGGGAGATAAAGGACAGCGTTCTACTTATGGTGGATGGAGGGGTACGCTGCGGTGAGGATGTATTCAAGGCACTATCACTGGGTGCAGATCTCGTACTCATCGGTAGACCGCTGTTTATATTCTGTGCTGGTGGGCTGGAGGATGGTGTTTCATTTTACATCAACAAAATAAGAATTGAACTCAAGGAGGTTATGCTTTTGGTTGGTGCGAAAACCATTGATGACATCACCAGAAGTATGACAAATCAATATTAAAGGAAATGCTTGATGATCCTTGATACTCCCTTTGACACAATTGCAGCGGTGTCAACACCCCCAGGTGAGGGAGGAATAGGAATTGTCCGTATCAGCGGTGACCGTGCAGTTTCGATAGCCAAAAGCCTTTTTGTACCCCATCGCGGAAAGACCAAAAATATTCTTGAGGCCACCTTTACCATGAATCTTGGGTACATTAAAAAAAATGGTCGTGTTATTGATGAAGTACTTGTGTCTGTTATGAAGGCACCGCACACCTATACACGAGAAGATGTGGTAGAGATTAACTGTCACGGAGGTGCTGTAGCTGTCAACGAGGTGCTGCGAATTGTCTTAGCCGAAGGTGCACGTATCGCAGAGCCGGGAGAGTTTACGAAACGGGCATTTATGAACGGGAGGATTGATCTCTCCCAGGCCGAAGCTGTACTCGATATAGTACAGGCAAAAACAGCTCGTGCGCTCAAGGCTGCTGTAGAACAGCTCAGGGGAACTGTCTCACAAAAAATCGAGTGGATCAACGAAAACCTTAGAATACTTCTTGTTGAACTTGAGGCCAATATTGATTTCCCTGAAGAGGAGGATGTTTCCCCGATTCAATACAACGATATGGAGAAGAGGCTGAAAGATGTGGAAAGAGAACTCTCACTTCTCATTTCCAGTTACGACACGGGAAAGATATTGAAAAACGGTGTGCTTACAGTACTATCGGGAAAACCAAATGTGGGGAAATCAAGCATTCTCAACGCATTCCTCAAGTTTGACAGAGCGATTGTTACTGAAATTCCCGGAACAACTCGTGATGTTATAGAAGAGCAGCTCAATATAGGTGGCATACCATTTATTATAGCCGATACAGCAGGTTTGACCAGGACCGAGGATGTCATCGAGCGGGAGGGCGTAAAGAGGAGTAGGATGCATATGGAAAGGGCAGGGCTCGTTATACTTGTATTAGATGGGAGTGTACCCCTCGACGAAAGAGACAGAGATATAGCACGAAGAGTAACGTCAATGCCCCATATAACGGTGATAAATAAATCTGATCTTTCGCAAAAGCTCGATCCAGCAGATCTAAAAAAGCTGGGAGGAATCGACACCAACTTCATAAAAATGTCTGCCCTCACTGGAGAGGGCCTCAAGAAACTCGAAAATGGGATGGTACAGAGGGTGGTGAGTGGAAGGGTTGAGGGAGACCATTCTCTCATCATTACCAACGCTCGACACTTCGATATCTTGCAAAAATCATTCCAAGAGCTGAGGCATGCTCTCATGGCTGTTAAAAAACGGGCAGAACTGGAACTGATTGCCTATGATGTAAAAAGTGCTATGGACAGGCTAGGTCAAATAACGGGCAGGATCACAAGCAGCGACATACTGAACGATATATTCCAGAATTTTTGTATTGGGAAATGATTTTGTCTCTCACTACATGCTCTTCAAAAGAGGGTAAGCTGTACTTATTTATCGGATATTTAACAATTGATTTTTTTATGAATTTGTTATAACCTTCCCTAACTTTAATTTCTTTGGAGATTAGATGAAGAAGAACCCGAACATAATTCGGAGTATGGTATGGATAAACAGAAAATACAAAAAGCAATAAGGACTATTGTAGAGGAGATTGATCCTGATCCGGATAGATTGGATCTCTCCAAAACCCCGGAACGAGTGGCAAAAATGTACGAAGAGATTTTCTCTGGTGCATTTATGGATCCGGAAGAAGTTCTTCAAGTGCTGCTCGCTGAGCAACATGATGAAATTGTTCTCGTTAAAGATATGCCTGTTTACTCAATGTGTGAACATCACATGCTTCCATTTTTTGGGAGGGCACACGTCGCCTATATCCCGAAGGACAATCGAATCACCGGTTTGAGCAAGATTGCGCGTATTGTCGATGTTTTTGCAAAACGTCTTCAGGTACAGGAGCGACTTACCGCATCAATTGCGAATCTATTAATGAAAAAATTAAAGCCCTACGGTGTTATCGTGGTCATAGAAGCGGAACATCTATGTATGATTATGCGTGGTGTGAAGAAACCAGGATCGTACACCATGACGAGTGCTGTACGGGGCATCTTCAAAGAAAACGAAAAGACAAGAGCAGAGGCTCTCTCACTGATCATGTCCAGACGCCAATTCTAATTACTAAGAACGAGCCTCATGTGCCTCTTCCTGCCAGCTCTCAAATTGAGCTCACCGTTCTTAAAATCTGATTCGCTCAAGTTTATGGTATCACCATCTACCCTCTTGCCGTCAATGTATGCACCACCCTGACGTATCAATCTTCGCGCTTCACCCCTGCTGCCTGCCAGGCCAGAAGTGACGAAAGCATCGACCACAGTAAATCCCTTGACGATCTCTTTACGATCCACCGGAATCGACGGTGACTCAGCAATACTTGACCCTAGCTTCAGAATTTCCGATGATGTCTGGACCGTTCGATTCGGATCAGCCTCGCCGAATTTTTCAATCGAAGCATGATACGCTTTCCGAGCGGCATCCTCGCCATGATTGATCGAGGTTGCCTCAAATGCCAGTATCTCCTTTGCTCTATTGAGGAGTGGGGGCTTCAGTGCGGCTAAATCTTTAACCTCATCCATCGGAAGATAGGTGAAGTAGCCGAGATACCGCTCGACATCGCTGTCCATGGTATTACGAAAAAACTGATAGTAATGATATGGAGAGGTCTTGTTCGCATCGAGCCAGACTGCACCATGAACGGACTTTCCGAATTTTTCTCCGTTTGAATCGGTTATGAGGGGAAAGGTGAGTCCGTAGATTTCATTTCCCGCCATCCTCCGCGTGAGGTCGATGCCAGCTACGATGTTTCCCCATTGATCCTGTCCACCCATCTGCAAATCGCAATCATAATCACGATTGAGAATGAAAAAGTCATATGCCTGGAGCACCATATAGTTGAATTCGATAAACGTGAGCCCCGTTTCGAGTCTCTGCTTGATCGATTCTGCGGTGAGCATTCTATTTACTGAGAAGTGTTTGCCCACATCCCGCAGGAAGTCTATGTAGTGGAGTTTGGTCAGCCAGTCGGCATTATTCAGGAGAAGCGCCTTCCCATCATCAAAAGATATAAACCGCGAAAGCTGCTTCTTGAGAGAGTCAGCATTGCGCTCTACATTTTTTATGCTCAACAATCTCCTCGTTTCAGTTCTTCCCGAAGGATCACCCACGAGCCCGGTTCCTCCACCTATGAGAGCAAGAGGCCGATGTCCCTTTCTCTGAAGGTGGGCGAGTGCCATAATGGGTACGAGGCTTCCTGCATGGAGTGAGTCCGCCGTTGGATCAAATCCGATATAAGCTGTAACTCTCTTTCGATCAAAAAGGCGTTTTATCCCATCTTCGTCGGTGGCTTGGAAAATGAATCCCCTTTCATTTAGAATATCAAAAGGATTCATGGCTGCTCCCATAGAGAGAGAGTTTTTGTTATGTTCTATATAAACGATACTCGACGTGCACTATTCAACAATCGCGCATCGTCTATCGCTGTAAGGTAATGAAAGAAATTGAAAAAGTAAATCAGGCAAAAACGTACTGTACTACATCGTCCATCTTTTCAACTAGGTGGAAGGTAATCCCCTTCTTAATATGATCAGGGATCTCATTTAGGTCCTTTTGGTTTTCCTTTGGGAGAATAATTTCCTTCATCTGCGCACGCTTTGCAGCAATAACCTTTTCCTTTATTCCGCCCACGGGAAGTACATTCCCGATGAGGGAGAGCTCACCAGTCATTGCAAGCCTGCTCTTGATCTTTTTTCCCGTCACCAGCGAGAGCATTGCAGAAGCCATTGTTATACCAGCAGAAGGCCCATCTTTTGGTGTTGCCCCTGCCGGTACATGAAGGTGGATGAAATTCTTCTCAAAGATGCTATCGTCAACCTTGAACTTCTTCCCGATCGATCGAACGAAGGAGAGGGCGATATTTGCAGATTCAACCATAACCTCGCCAAGACTGCCGGTCAGCTTGAGACTACCCTTTCCTGGTATTATATTTGATTCAACAGTCAATGTTGCACCACCGAGCGGTGTCCAGGCAAGTCCTATGGTAATACCGGGTCTTGTAATCTTCTGATACACTTCCTCAATGAAAATTCTTTCCCCAAGATAATCCCTGATATCCTCCCGTTTTATCGTATAGGGGAATTTGATCTCCTTTTCGAGTGATTTCCTCGCCATTTTTCGAGATATCTTATCAACTGCTTTTTCGAAATTCCGAAGCCCCGCCTCCCGCACATAACCCTGAAGGATCTCCTGGAGGGCTCTCTTTTCGAATTTCACATTTCCCCTTTGAAGACCGTGCCTTTCCAGTGATCGTGGAATGATGTACCGTTTTCCAATTTCTATCTTCTCCTCCTCGATGTAACCAGAAAGGCGAATCACCTCCATCCGATCGAGAAGAGGCGCGGGAATGGTATCGATGGTGTTCGCCGTAGTAATGAACATAATAGGTGAGAGATCGAAGGGTAAATCGAGATAGTGATCGCGAAACTCAACGTTCTGCTCAGGATCGAGTACTTCCAATAAAGCGGATGAAGGGTCTCCCTGGAAGCTTACCCCCAGTTTATCTATCTCGTCGAGCATGATCACGGGATTTTTCGTCATTACGATTTTTAAAGCCTGTATGATTTTACCGGGCATTGCTCCGATATAGGTTCTCCGATGCCCCTTTATCTCAGCTTCGTCTCGCATACCGCCGAGGGAGAAACGAAAGAACTTCCTCCCCGTAGCCCGAGCTATCGATTTACCCACAGATGTTTTTCCAACCCCTGGCGGACCAACGAGACAGAGTATCGAGCCTTTAGAACCGGGTTTCAATTTCTTTACCGACAGAAATTCAAGTATTCTCTCTTTGACCTCATCAAGATCGTAGTGATCCTGATCCAGTATCTTTCTTGCCCTGGGTATATCGATCTGTTCCTCAGT
>CAYFYU010000001.1:120758-144716 GCA_964347455.1 uncultured Spirochaetota bacterium
CCTTTGTTGACTCTGAGCATTCCGCCCTGAAGGTCACAGTCATAGATGGTAAGATTAATCATCTCTTCAAGTCGTATGCCGGTTGAGTAGAAGACTTCAATGACAGTCCTGTCCCGAATGCCGGTCATGGTTGAAAGATTGGGCTGATCCAGTATCTTTCTTGCCCTGGGTATATCGATCTGTTCCTCAGTTACCTTATTCCACGGTAGTGAACAGATAGTTTCAAGATAATTGCGCGTTACCGCATACTCAGGCGAATGGGAGTCCAGTAAACCAAGTTTTTCGAGCTCCTCATAGGCCTTATCCTTTACCTCACCGGTAAGCTCAAAGCCATCGAGCTGTTCTTTAAACGTGTTGAACTCTTTACTCTTCGCATCAACCTCCATACCGAGTTCTTTCTTAATAGCCTTCAGCTGCTCTCTCAGGAAGAACTCGCGCTGTTGTTTTGTCACTTTTTCGTTTATGTTATCTTGGATCTTTTTCTGAAGCTTCATGAGCTCTTTTTCCCTGTGGAGCAAGGTCAAAACATTCTCAATTCGCTTTTTTACATCAAAGGTTTCGAGGATCTCCTGCTGTTTTTCTCTGTTTATATTGAGTATGGAGGAAACAAAATCCGCAATCTTTTCGGCACCATTCAGATTGGCCATGTTGAGTTTGATCTCTTCGGTAAAAAATGGATTGTCCTCAGAGACCTCTTTGATTTCAGCATAGAGTGTACGAACGAGAGCCTGGAGCTCGTTATCCATCTTTATCTTTTCGTCCACATAGTTTACAGCGGCAACGACGAAGGGATTCATGGTAAGAAACTTCTTTATTTGAAAACGTCTATGTGTGTTGATAAATATATTGATCTTCCCGTCGGGAAGATTGATCTTCTTCATTATCTTCGCAATCGTCCCAATTTTGAAAAAATTATCCTCACTATCCTCCTCTAAATCGGTATTTTTTATAAGATCAAGCCCGATAAACCCGTCAAGATCCATTACCTTTTCAATTGTCCTGATATATTTATCTCCACCAATTACCAGAGGCATAAATATTCCGGGAAAAACGGGCCTCGTTTTCATCGGTATTAGGGATAGTTTCTGTGGAAGAATCATATCTACCGATACGAGGGTTTTACTATCATCTACTTCTGCCCGTGCCATGGGTTACCCCTTTCCGAATACAAATAATTTCTCAACTCCTATGATCTCCCCTTACCAATAAATATAATAAAAAATCACCAGGAAAAAAATATTGCTAACGACTTAACTAAGCATTAACTTATCAAAAATTCTCACATTTGGAGTTTGTCATGATTGTTGTGGGGGAGCTTATCAACTCAACAAGGAAAAAAATAAAGGAAGCGATGGAAAATCGAGATGCTGAATACATTACGGATCTTGCAAAGCGTCAGGATCAAGCAGGGGCTGATTATATCGATGTTAATGCTGGTGCATTCATTACTGAAGAGATGGATATTCTTAAATGGGCTCTTGAAGAGGTGATGGGTGTGACCCAAAAGCCTATAGCGGTTGATAGTCCTCGCGGAGCTGCGATTAAGATGGGACTCAAGATGCATAAAAACGGAAAGCCAATGCTGAACTCGATTACCAAGGAGAGTGAGCGCTGGAAAGAGGTATTTCCCGTCGCAGTTGAGCACGACTGTATCGTGCTTGGTCTCTGCATCGATGACAGGGGAATACCCGACGCGGCAGATTCACGGGTAAAAATTGCAGACCAGATCATTAATGATCTTGTAAAGGCGGGAAAGCCAGTTGCAGATATCGCCATAGACCCCCTCACAACACCGCTCAGTGTCAACACAAACTACGGCAACATTGTAATGGACACAATAAAGGGCGTGAAAAAAAATTTTCCCGAAGTAAAATTGATCACAGGTCTCAGCAATATATCCTATGGGTTGCCTGCACGAAAACAGGTAAACCGTGCCTTCATCGTGGCATGCATGGTTGCCGGCCTCGATGGAGCGCTCCTCGACCCGTTCGATTCGACGATGATGAGCATAATAAAGGCAACAGAAGCCCTCCTTAACAGGGACCCTTTCTGCGGGAACTACCTTAAGGCATTCAGGGCCGGATTGGTAACAAAAGAATAGTGCATACAGCTGTGAATGTAAATCCATAATCTCTAATGAAATGCCTCTTTGGTTGCAATAATCATACAAATCTTATTATAAATATATGATTTTGAAATTCATTAATTATGCGATAGATTGTATACTTAGTGAAAAGTAAAATAGTATCCTTTCGATTCAGGAGGCGCATTATGAAAGTGTCGAATCTTCTGGGTCGTGTCCAAAAGGTAATCCTCTTCTCAGTAATTATTCTTGCTTTTGCCACGATCCACGCTTATTCACAGGAGACGCATATCGACTACAACTCCTACTACCGATTCCCGCTCTCCATTGGAGTAGAGTATCAAAGCCTTTCTCCATTTGCTGACTATGGAAGCAACTTTAATATCTATGAGATCGCTGCCCATCTCCGATGGCCTATACCGAGGATTCCAGTACTGCAGCCTACCCTGCGTCTCGGGATAATGAATTTCGACAGTCAGGACCCCGATAAACCAGAGGAATGGGATCACCGACACTACTTTGGCACTCTCGGCATTCTGTACGCAAACCGGTTTTCAAAGAACTTCGAAATAGGTGCTGAGATTTCAGGAGGATACTCTCAATCGGTATTTCCAGACCTCGTTCCTGAAGAGGGATCCGTAGGATCCTCCAATCTCGTTTTCGAAGCGGGAGGAAGAATTGTTCTCAATCCCTCATATAACTTCAGCATCGATCTAAATCCAAATGTCAAGTATCTGCTCTCATTGAGTGCACTTGATGACTTTAACGGCTTAATTCTTGGAATAGGTTTTTCAGCACATTACCGGTTCGGGCAGGATCCTGACTCCCCTGCAGCCCTGATAAGAAGCATCAGGTTTGATGAGTCGTCGGTACAGCCTCTCTTCTCAGCAATGCAGAGCTATTACGTCAAGTATCCAATTGGAACGGTTAAGATGACCAATACCGAAAAACACTCCATAATGGATATCGATGTATCATTTTATCAGGCGGGATTCATGGACTCTCCGACACCATCTGGCAGCATTGCTGAATTGGGTCCGGGCGAAACGAAAGAATTCGACCTCTTCGCATCCTTCAACCATGAGGTGTTCAAAACAGAGGGGATCACTCCACTGACCGGTGAAATCATAGTAACCTACACCTCAAAGGGCAAACCTGCAGAGCAACGCCAGCCCATATCCTACGACCTCCACGATAAAACGGCCATAACCTGGGATGACGACAGAAAGGTAGCCGCATTCATTACACCCGCAGACAGCGCATTGAGAAACTACTCGAGTTTTATTCGCCAGGTATCCAAGGAAGATGTTATTCCCACGTACAATGAACAGGTTCAAATTGCCATGCAGACCTATGAGGCTTTGCAAGTAATCGGCATACTCTATCAGGCCGACCCAACATCGCCTTTTACATCTGTACAGGAAAATCCCATGGTTGTTGATTCCATCAGCCTCCCGCGGGATACGTTGAAAAGGATAACTGGGGACTGCGATGATCTCACCGTGCTCTATAACAGCCTTCTCGAAACTGTAGGGATTGAAACCGGATTCATCACTACTCCTGGCCATATCTATTCTGCCTTCAATACCAAGATACCCAGCCGTTCTTACAAGGAAATACATCCAGAGAGAAAAATGGCGATTAACGTGGAAGGGGATCTATGGGTCCCCATTGAAATAACGATGATCGGAAAAACAAACTTCCTCAAAGCCTGGAGAGAGGGTGTTGAGCAGTGGGGTATGTACGAGGATTCACCGGAAAAAAGAGGATTCTTCCTTACACGGGATTCACAGGAGCTCTACCGGCCGGTTGGTTTAAAGGAGACCGATTTAGGCCTTCAGTACGGCAACGAAGAGACCATCGTCCAATTGTACCGGGAAGACATGGGTGAACTCGTTGATCTCATTGTCCAGGATTATTCTTCTACTGCACAGAAGAGCGGCAAGAAGGAGGACTACAACAAACTCGGAATCGCATATGCCAAATTCGCCCAGTACTCACGCGCTGAACAGGCACTGAAAATGGCGCTCAGAATTGATCCGAATTATACAAGTGCACTGGCAAACCTGGGAAACATTGCATACCTCCAGGGCGATTATAAAAAAGCGCTTACACAATTTAAAAACGCCCATGATCTATTAAAGCAAAGGGGACGTGAGAGCTCAACACTCGCCATGAAGATACTCCTGAACATCTCCAAAACACATTACGAGATAAAGGAGTACAACCAGGCAAAAGAATATTTCGACTTTGCGAAACGCATAGACCCGGAAGAGGCTGAAAAGTATGCGTATATCGGAGGCACCGCATCAGACGAAGCAAGGGCGGCAGAGGCCACCCTTAGGGAAAAACAGATCATTTTTATCGATGAGAACGAATAAGTGGTAATAATTAGGTTTAGAAGGTGGCAATGCTGAGGAGGGTTGTTTCAATGAAAATCTATAAACGGTCAGCTAAAATTTCAATTTTCTCTACCATATGTACACTTCTAATTCCATTTTTAATTTTATTATTCCTGACCTCCTGTCCCTCACCTATTAGCAACTCCATAGTGAGTCAGAAGAGAGATGAGGGTGCTCCAACTATAACCATCACCTCACCCACAGATGGCGATTACTATACGGAGCTCGTCATTATAACGGGATATGTAAGTGACGATTCTGCCACTGAGGGGAAAGTGGGTAAAATACGAGCACTTTCCTACGAGATCATTGGCCCTCTAGGTACCTTAGTGTCATCGGAACTCACCTTTGGCTCAGATGGTTATTTTACATTTCAATTCGCAACGGCAAACATCGATGGATCTGCAGTTGTAAAAATAACAGCAATGGATTGGAATGAAAACGTGGGCGAATATTCGATCACGTTAAAGGATCCTGGAAACGATATTCCCTCGTTTACTGTGAAAGCTGACAATCAAAAGGTAAAGCTGAGCTGGGATTCGGTACCGAATGCCACAGGGTACACCGTTCACTACACGACAAATGGAACTCCTCCGTCGATAAATTATGGCAAGAAGATTCAGAACATTGCACAGGCCTATTCAGCAAGCAATCCACTTGTCATTGATGAGCTTGAAAATGGCAACATGCACGTCTTCCTCCTCCAGGCGCACTCTTCAAATTCGAGCGATCTGTGGTTATCGAACAACGAAAAGGCAATTCCTCTCTCGCCATTGACACTTGCTCCACAGGTTACGGGAGAATTTGGGCAGATCAGGATTAACTGGAACTCCATACCGGCGACTGATCAATTTGAAGTTATGAGAGCCACTGAGCGAGATGGAGAATATATCAATATTTCAGGAATAATTGAAACGACGAACCTGATAGATGATACGGTCGATGACGGCCAGGTCTACTTCTACAAGGTTAAGCCCTCATTTACCGGGGCAATCGAGAGTGACGTCAACTGCGATGAACCAAGTCCATTTACCTTTGCAGAGGGAATCGAACTGGTCGGATTTGGAGCTGCTCCCGGACCGGGTTGGGCAGTTGAAGTGGATGGTAACTATGCCTATGTGGGCCACTATTCAGGCGAGATCCAAAAAGTCGACATTACCGATCCGCTCAATCCAATTTTGATACAACCAAACTTTGTCGGACCTCCTATAAATGACATCGAAATAATAGGAAATTATGCATACCTAGCCACCTCTGGGGGATTATACGTACTCGAAACGAATACACTTTCTATAGTTTGGTTTTGGGGCATGAATGCCTGGGGAGTGGAACTTGACGCTACAAATAATGAGGCTTATGTCGCTGCCTTTACCTCTGTGTATAAATTCGACATCTCTAATCCTGCAAATCCTATTCCTGCAGGGCCTCAAATACAAATTACATTTGCCAGTGATGTAGCACTGACCACTGATTATGTGTACGTTACCGACTACGACACTGCAGACCTCTGGGTACTTCAGAAAAATCCATTTTTAATAGCAAATCAAGTCTTCAGCTCTCTTAAACAACACGAGGGAATATCTGTAGACGGAAATTATGCTGTACTGACAGGAGCATTCGGTCTTACCGTTATGAATATTTCAGCTCCAATAAATCCGGTTTTTGAAGGTGAGTTTCTGTCCGGAAATTTCTTTGGTGTTGATGTTGAGCTGGTCGGTACAAAGGCCTATGTGGCCAACAAGTTCAATCAGCTTCTCGTTATAAGTCTATTTGATCCATTTAATCCTTTTCCGACAGCATTTACCGACCTGCCAGGATGGGGGCAGGGTGTCGCTGTAAGCGGAAGCTACGCATACGTAGCCGACTTCTTCACAGGACTCGATGTCATCGATATTTCTACTTCAACGCCGGATAATCCATCTATTAAGGATTCCTTCCCGGCCGGTGATGCCCGCGCGATCGATGTTGCCGGCGACTTTGCGTATGTAGCAAACGGTGGTTCAGGACTGCAGGTACTCGATATATCTAGTCCAAACAATCTTACCGACGCAGGTTCTGCGAGTTTATCAGGAATTGCCGTTGATGTTGCTGTAAGTGGAAGCTATGCATTCATGGCCATGGAGGACGATCCCGCTACCTCCAGTGTTGACGAGGGGGGTCTTCAGATAGTCGACCTTACGGATCTGAGCTCTGAGGGATCCTTTACAACTCCTGGAAATGCTTTAGGTATCGCGTTGAGCGGGGACTACGCTTATGTAGCAGACGACGCAGGTGGGCTCCAAATAATTGACGTATCTTTCACCGATAATCCGAAAAGAGTGGGATTTCGTGAAACTTCCGATGGTGGCACAAACAGCGTTGCGGTGCGCGGTAATTATGCCTTTGTCACCGATAGAGATATTGATGGAGGGGGCACCGATGTAGGGGGGTTCTATGTTATAGATATATCAGTGCCACAAAATCCCCGAATTGCGAAATCATACGATACTTCAAGTGATTTCAATGATGTGATATTAAGCGGTAATTTCGCCTTTGTAGCAAACGGTTCCAGTTCAAGCCTCGAGGTTATTGATATATCATTTCCCAACAATATTATCGCTGTAAATCAAGTTTCCACACCCGGTGTACCATCGAGTATTGCTATTAGCGGAAACTACGCTTTTGTAGCTGACGGTACGGGAGGCGGCAACGGGGGACTCGAGGTTATCGATATCTCTGACCCGGGAAATCCAATCAGGATAGGGACGCTCGATATGTCACCCGGCTCCGCTGTCGATGTCGCTGTTACAGGTGACTATTCATTTGTTGTCGACGGCCCAGACGATAGCATAAAATCAGTGGATCTACTGCCCTTGAATTGATTGAATGGATCTGATGTTCATCGAAGCGGGCGCAAGGGATCGGAGAAACTCCGCACATAATAGATGCCTGTCCCGTTCCTGATCATTATATAAAATCTTAACACAGACCACGCCATCCGGATGCAAGGCGGATATTGTTTCTGCAAGATCCGATTCTATCAACCTCAAATCTGGATCATCAACGTTCAGCTGCAGGGTGATCATCGGCCGTGTCGGTAGTTCAACAAAGGACAGTTTGTTCACTGCCCCACCCTGCCACATTGAGGGAGCAACTTCAAGGATAGTGTATCCCTTTTTTTCATGCCGCTCTGCAAAGGAAGTCCGTTCAATTGAACCGGGGTAAACGACCGGTGCGGACAGGGGTGTTCCATGTATATCCACGCGCAAGACCTGATAACGGTGAATGTGTCCTGACAGAACCGCAGCGAATCCTCCAGGTATGTCGCTTGGGTTTATTGCATCAGGACTACTTTTGAACGTGTAGTCTCCCGGACCAACCTTTGACCCTTCGAGGATCTGATGCATGCAGAGTAGCTTTATATCAGCCCGTGTTTTCATATATTCCGTCTGGGCCAACAGGTCTTTGATATGAACTCTGACATTATTAGGGCAGCAGGGAAATCCGCTAAGAGCAACTGTACTACCACTGATCCCCAACCTAAAAGTTTTTGGCCTTTCAAAAATAGAGATGTTTGGATGCTCTATAAACAGAAGGTTGGGGATCCTTGACCGTTCATGGTTTCCGGGAACTATAAAGATAGGTATTCCCCGATCAGCTATATTGAGGAGCGGTTTAAAGGCTTCCACAACATGGACTGTAGGAATTCGGCTGCGGTAAAGGAGGTCACCCCCGTGTATCACAACGTCAACCTTGCCATTTAAAGCCGGTTCCAGAGCCTTCAAATAGTTTTGGAAGAAGTCAGCGCCTCTTCGACGTCGTTTTATTCGAGGATGAAGGGGAAGGTCAAAACCAAGGTGCGTGTCAGCGAGGAATAATATTTTTATTATGGGAGTTACTCTGAATCTTCAAAGAAGGGCTCAACCTGTTCGCCCCACTTCTCGTAATTTTCAAATCGCGTGTACTCCTTGAAGAACCGGAGCTCCACAATACCGGTGGGCCCGTTACGCTGCTTTTGTATGATTACTTCGGCGATGTCGCGTTTATCGGTGTTCGGATTGTAGAGCTCATCTCGGTACAGAAATATGACCACATCGGCATCCTGCTCTATGGCACCCGACTCTCGCAGATCTGACAGTATAGGCCGTTTGTCTCTCCCACGTGTTTCGACAGCACGAGAGAGCTGGGATATGGCAATAACGGGAATGCTCAGCTCCCTGGCAAGTGCCTTGAGGGAGCGTGATATCTCTGAAATCTCCTGTGTTCTGCCCTCCTTTTTCCGGATGGAGGACATGAGCTGTAGATAATCGACAATGAGAATGTCCAGTCCATGCCGGGACTGAATCCGCCTGGCCTTGGCCCGAAGCTGCATGTCGGTTATTCCCGGTGTTTCATCGATGAATATGTTCGCCTCTGATAGCTTTCCAGCCGCTGTGGTGAGAGGCCCCCACTCCTCTGTGCGCAGCAAACCCTTTCGAAGCCGCTGGCTATCGATGCGCGCCTCCGAGCAGAGCATACGCTGCACCAGCGCCTCTTTTGACATCTCGAGACTGAAGACGACTACGTTAAGCTTCTGGTTAATTGCAACATTCTGAGCGACGTTCAGAGCGAAAGCTGTTTTCCCCACCGAAGGCCGTGCAGCAACCACGATAAATTCGGATTTCTGAAATCCGGAAGTCAAATCGTCGAGTTCTTTGAAACCGCTTGGAATGCCGGTGTAGTTGTCGCCCCGGTGGAAGAGTTTTTCGATGGCTGTAATGCTGTCCTTTATCACCTCATTCATCGAGAAGTATCCCCGCACTCCTTTACGCTCGGACACGTCGAAGATAAGCTTTTCCGCCTCATCCACGATTTCATAGGCATCCTTGTCCGTGTCATAGCTCAATGAAATAACGCTCGAGGATGCGCGTATGAGCTTACGCAAAAGGGATTTTTGTTCGACTATCTTTGCGTAGTATTCAATGTTTGCGGAGGTGGGAACCTCATCGAGAAGGGAGGAAACCGCCACCACTCCGCCAGCGCTGTCGAGCTCTCCGCTTCCCTTCAGGTAATCGGTAAGTGTAACAATATCCACCGGTGTTGAGCGGTTGTACAGCTCCAGAAGTGACTTAAATATGATTCGATGCTGATCACTGTAGAAGTCATCGCTGTTCAGTATATCGATTGCAACTTCAATCGCCTCTTTATCGAGGAGCATACTGCCGAGACATGCTCGCTCTGCCTCCAGGTTTTGGGGGGGTAATTTATCGGTCAGAGTCGATATGTTCTGAAAACTGTCTGCCATGGGTTTTCTAGTCCTCTTTCACAACCCATACCTTTAATTCAGCCTGAATATCTTCATAGATCTTTATCATTACCTTATAAGCGCCTATCGTCTTGATCGGCTCAGCAAGGAGAATGTCTTTCTTCTCTACCTCGTATCCCTGCTCAGCGAGAGCCTTCACTATGTCATGCTCATGAATCGCACCGAATAGCTTCTCATTCTTCCCGACTGCCGCAGGAATTGAAATCGATGCGGCAGAAAGGTCATCGGCAAGTTTTTGCGCTTCTTCACGTTTCTTTACCTTTCGCAACTCGATCTTCTTCTGTTGCTCCTTCAATCGATTTTGATTGAAACTACTATCCTCAACTGCAAGACCCTTTCGGAAGAGGAAATTTCGGGCATAGCCTGGAGCTACGTCCCTTATATCACCTTCTTCGCCGAAGCCCGGTACATCTTTCACAAGAATTACTTTCATGTGTCACTCCGCTTCTTCCTGTTTTCAACGGTTTCCCGAATCTTGAGCCATATGTCGGCAACACCGATACCTGTAACGATCGTCACAAAAAAGATAAAAGAGTAGAACAGAAAAAAGAGTAGAACCGCATATTGAAATATCTGGGGCACCCTTATTCTATCTGCAAGAACCTTAATGAGCGCTAGCCCACGGAAAAAGAAGAGAAATGAAAAAATAACTGCAGCATTCCAGCTGATAATTCCCAGGGTGTTGTTCTTGAGGAAAAGATTCATGTAGACGAATCCCCAGGAGAGAATAAGTCCCCATACCCAGCCATCGGCGATACGATAATTCTTAATGCTGAATACCAGAGCAGCCTTGCTCAGTTTCCTTTTGAAATAGAGCTTAACAAGTACAATGGCGAGGAATATGACAATGATCTGCTTTATGAGGTAACCGCCGCGGGGGGCAATGCCAAACAGGATATTGTTTTTGTAAATTTCTGCAGCAACCTGTACCTTCTTCGCAACATTACCGTAGTCAATACCTCGCTCTATGAACAGGGGACTATAGTTTTTTATCTGGTTGAGGTAAATATCAACGTAACTCGTCGTTTTCATCTGAACGAATTTAGAGTAACCCTCCAGAAATTGCTTGAATCCTCCGATAAATCCGGACAGGATGAGTGGAAAGATAGATACACCGATGTAAACGACAAGGCTGAAGAATATGACATAATTTAATCTGTAATTACGGGACACAAAATATCCGAGGAAGAGTCCAAAACATCCGAATATGAAGAAAAAGTCCAGGAATCTTCCACCATTGAATCCGGTTACGTTCTCGATAAAACTAAACGAATAGTGCGCGGGTGAGAAGAGCAGAAACTCACTGTCCAGCGGGAATTTTTCGATCCTATTCACCATCATATAAATTAAGAGCATCGTCCCGATGACAAGGAGCACCAGCGCTTCTTTCCATCCCCGTTTAATAACAATGATCATTATAGGTATAAATGAGAACTCTGCAAATATCACCGATACATAGAGAACAATGGAGAGCAGAGCAAGGAGAAAGCTCTCACCCAGTTCACGCCATTCGACCTGTACATCTGGAATTGTTATCCTTTCCTTCAGGGCGGTCATGCGCAAGTTTGTAATCTTATTCCATTGTACAACCTTGAGATTATCCAGTTTGAGACTGCTCACCTTCGCAATGATATCTTCAAACTTTATTTTGACGAACTTGACTGAAATTTTTCAATCCCCCCGTAAACTAGGATTGTGATTTTACACTCAATTTGTCCCCATAATTATTTCGTGACAAAGGGGAGCAGTGCAACCATTCTGGCCCTCTTAACGGCTGCAGAAATTATACGTTGATGTTTTGCACATGTGCCGGTCATCCTTCTCGGCATTATCTTTCCCCGATCTGTGACAAACCTCCGGAGGAGATCCACGTCTTTATAATCAACCGAATTTATCTTATTTACACATAATCTGCAGACCTTCCTTCTAAAATAGACTCTCCTGCCCTTTTCACCACGAAACTCTTCAGGTCTGGACGGACCCAACTGCTCACGTTTCTCGGCGTACGCGCCTCTTTTTCTTTCGGGACCTGCAGTCCTTTTAGGCTCGGCTGCCTTTATGTCCTTAGCGACAGCCTCTTCATCTACCTCTTCCGTGACGATAGCTTCTTTATCTATCTCTTCTTTAACAACAGCCTCTTCATCTTTCGTTTCTATAACTGCTTCAGTTTTTTCTACTTCTTTTTCAGCTGTTTTTATTTCAACCGTTTCCTCCGATTTAACTTTCGTCTTTTTGGTGGTTTTCTCACTTTTAACCTCTTTTCTCTCTCTCTTCGGGCCTTCTGCTATAGGTACCCCCTTATCAGGAGTATCGTCCTTGACCTTTTTGCCCTCATCCTTCACCTTTTCTGCCATTTAAAAATCTCCTTGCGTAAAAATTACAAGCTTTGCTGACCTCTTTTCTATATTCCCCTTAAAAGGGAATCTCATCGTCATCGAGCTCAGATAAAAATGGATCCCTCTCCTCAACACTTTCATTTACGGCGAGTGGAGCTTGTTGTTCACTTTCGGCACTTCTGTCGGCAGCTGAATCACCGACAAATGAAGCCGGTTCCTCCTGGGAGTACTGTCCCTGGGTACTGCGCGCGGGCCCAAAGAACTGTACGTTGGTGGCGACGATATCAACGGTATTCCTCTTGACACCATCTGCACCTTCCCATCTTCGCTGCTGGAGCCTTCCATCAATCGCTACCTGCCTCCCCTTCGAAAGATACTCCCCGCATATTTCAGCGGTTTTATTCCACGCGACAACATTAAAAAAATTCGTGTTCCCCTCCTGATTATCTCTCGATGAGCTGGATGATCTGTTAACAGCTATTGCGAACCTACAGACAGCGGTGCCTGACTGAGTGTAGGTCAGTTCGGGATCTTTTGTGAGCCTTCCGACAATAACAACATGGTTAATGTCCCAGCTCATGCTCTGTGACCTCCATACAATTTGCTTTACCTATTGTAAATTCATTAAACACATATTACAAGATGTTTGTTTCTATAAAAGGTAACCGGAAGGGATGATCCCTTTCCAAACGGGTCAGATTTTCACTTTCATAAAGCGAATTACATCAGCATTGAGCTTCAATTCACCTTCATAGTCAACTAATTTGGAAAGTTCATCGACTTCGATCTGAGTGATGTAGTAAAATCCATCGGTGTTGTTTCCAATCGAATAAGCAAGGCGTCGTTTACCCATTTCCTCTTCCTTGAGAAGGGTTACACCCATTTTCTTGTAATGATCTTTAACAAAGTCTATGGATTTTTTTGCTTCCTCTTCCTGGGGCGTAAAGATGTACAGGTATTCGTACTTTCTCACTGCAACCTCCCTCCGGTCTATCGGTCCACCTCTGGTGAACAGAAAGGCTATTAACCATTTAATTTAGAAATAAACCGTCATGAGGTCAAGAGAATTGACCCTGCACCTCATCCCAGCAACACCTTCCGTTTTTTGGTCATCATGCGGCCATAGCATTTATTTTCTCCAAATCTTCTTGACAACAGAACAGCTCTCTGTAATGTTAAATCCAAAAAATGGAGGGGTACGTACAATTAACGTGCTGGTTACCGGCAGTAATGGTTTTATAGGGGGCCATCTCGTAGAACATCTTGTTGGTGAAGGCCACACTGTGCACTGTTTTGTGCGACCTGAAAGCAACATCGAACGGCTCAAAAATCTTGACGTTCACCTTGTCTATGGCGACTGTCGAGACAGAGAATCACTTTGTGAGGCGGTGAGAAAGAAGGACTACATATTTCACCTGGCCGGTAAGATAAGGGCAGCTAACTGGGACGCCTACTACGAAACCAACTATACAGGCACAAAAAACCTTATCGAAGCATGCGAGAGGGTCAATCCTCATCTCAAACGGTTCATACACATATCCAGCATTGCTGCAGCTGGTCCCTCAACGAAGGGGAAACTCAAAAATGAAGAGGAAAAATGTAATCCCCTTAATAATTATGGAAAGACGAAATTACTGGGAGAGGAAGCGGTGCAGAAATATTCCAGAAATATCCCCTACGTAATCATAAGACCGCCAAATATAATCGGCCCGCGAGAAAGGGAGCTCTATACAATCCTCAAAATAATGCAGAAGAGAATAAAACCGATCCTTGGAAACGGGGAAAAACAGACAACCTTTTGCTGTATTCAGGACCTGGTCAGAGGGATTTTTCTCGCCGCCTTCAGTAAAAAAGCGGTTGGAAAAGTATACTACATCACCGATGGTAAAACATACTCCTATAGGGAGGTTTCAGATATCATCGCACAGGAACTCGGCGTCTCAAAATTCATTATCCCGGTTCCGCACCACATTCTCGTTTTCATTGTTTTGCTTTTGAGGATTATCGGGCAGGTGACTAAGAATGCTCCATTCCTCACCCTGAGGAGATTGAACCACTTAAGACACATGTACATGCTCTATGACGGAGGTAAGGCTCAACAGGAACTTGGATTCATGCCGACGGTTTCTCTCGAACAGGGAATTCGCTGTACCATTGATTGGTATCGCAGCAATGGATTACTGTAATCCAGGACCAGGGAAACCGGTTTAAATGATTCCCATGTACTAAAGAAAAGACCGAAATCAACAGTGAAGACAGGGGCATATTATGATGCTCGCATGGCAACCAGACTCGACAGAGATTGTCGTAGTAATTTTCTGCTTCACCGTTTTATACCTTATCTATCACTATGCGCTTTTAACAGACCTGGTTAAAAGAATCATAGCGCGATCTAAAAGAGGTGAGATAAGCCAGCCTGCGGGTGTATTCATCCACCGAATTTCAGGTGTGTTTTTGTTGGGAATTCTTCCACTTTGCATCGTTACCTTTGCCTTTGGGCATTCTCCCTCTGAGTACGGCCTTTCGTTGAGTTTTTCACCGGTTTTCCTTTTGATCGCACCTGCTGTGTGTGGAATATCGTTCCCCATACTGTTGCAGTATTCCAAAAGTCCCGAAGCGAATAGGTATGCGCCGGAGGCAAAGCCACAAAAATGGACTTCCTACTACATCGTTTTAAACACTTTAAGCTGGATTGTGTACCTCTTTGCCTATGAATTTTTTATTCGCGGGTTCCTTCTCTTTTCCCTCATTAAATTGACGGATAGTTGGACAGCGATCTTTTTAATGACATCGATTTACACGCTTATACATCTTACACGGGGGAAGGGGGAAGCTGCCAGTACGATAATAATGGGAATACTTTTTGGATTGATATCTGTATACACTCAATCGATTATCATACCATTCATGATTCATGCCTTTGCAGCTCTTACGACAGATTATTTACTTATCCGTAGGATTCGTCGAAGGGTGGAAGATGAACTTTCACCGTCAGCCCATACCCGCCCATAATCAAAGAACCCCAGTATACCGACATCGGAAGGAATAAAATAATTTCGAACGTAGAACAGATTCACCCGTAATTCATTGTTATGGTAGAGACTGGTCCGTCCGGAGAAGCGAGTTTTTCTGTATCCTCTCAGGTTGAATTTTCCACCCAGATTGTTCGCCTGATAGAATTCGAAGTCTCCAAAAGAGTGTGCACCCCCTACCCTGGTCGCAAATGACGTTTTGAGGATTAATGGAAGGTAGAGCGCTGCTTCAGATTTCAACCTGACAAAACTACTGTGATCTCTATTGAGCTGAAAGTGACCTGTTCCCTCTGTAAGTAGGGATAATCCTTTTCTTGTAATTGCGTTGTGGTCGACATCAATAAATTCGTACCCAAGTCTTAAGGTGAGATAATGCTTTGGGTCAAAATCCTCAGAGGTTAAACCGGCATCTGGAGTCGAGACAAATCGATCAGCAGTCTTCTCGGCCTGCGAATAGTGATATCCCAAACCAACCGCAAGGGAGTGGTTTTCAGCGATTGTCCTCTTTAAACCTGGAATTACATTTGCTTCATTTATCCTTACACGGTTGAAGTCCTTATCATCGGTAAGCAGAGGAGTTTCATTTCCAGTTCCAAAATAGTTCTGTTGATAATTGGGTCCAAAAATAAAAACATCGAGTGTTTTATCCCAGCTGCTGAGCGTGGATTTAAACTCTCCCTCATACCGGAAATTAAACGCACCAGTCGATGTGGCAACATTACCGACGATCTTCTGTGAAGATCCATAGGGGAGCTTTCGAAACCCGGGCCTTATCTATTTCACTCCACCACCGATAAACACGCCATCGTCAGGGTTATATCCGAAAGACAGGATAGGAAGAAGATAGTCATAGTATACATAATTCTGGCTCAGTAATCGGACGCCCTTTTCATAAAAAGCGTTGGTGTATACTGAATGCTAGTTGAAATACTCTACATGGTCAGGAGCCCTAAAATCCCGTGTCTCCTTACCAGTATCCAATTCGTTGCCCTCCTCAGTGTCGTATAAAGCTGTGTATCTCTTCAATCCCCCCACCTCTGACCTATCAAGGACACGATCTCTCTCCTCTCCCCCTATAATGCGTATAAAGTATACCTTATTTAAGGGCACAACCTCAAAATATTCATGCTTATGTGTTCCGAGTATTTCAACTTCTACTGCGATAATGCGATAAAATTTTTCTGCATATTCCACAAGATCATCCCTTCGGGACTTCAGCTTTTGTATGATCTCTTCTGCATCGATGCTGTAAATAGCCTCAGGCCAAGCAAGAAATGCATCTTCTATTACCTGGTCGGTGAGTCGGGACTGCATATCAGCTGCTATTTCCTCCCAATCCCCGATGAAAATATGAAACATGCGAGCTCTCGAATAGGCATGCTGGTCGACTCTGTTGTCGTTGTCTCCCAGTATTTCCTCTCCCATATTTCGAGAACTGATAACATTTTTCGAGTTTCAAAAAAATGCACTGTCGGATTGATCTCCCGAGGGTCTCTCCTCAAAAAGGGCCAGCATGTTCTTGAACTCTTCTCGATATTCTCCCAAGAGAGGAGTATCGGAAATGAAAACGAGTTTTGGATTTGTATGATACACACCTGCCGCCTGAGCCATTTTTGTTATGACAAAGGCACCGTATGGATGTCCAGAGGATATTTGATCCTGTGCCACATCAGCAATGAATGTATTACGCAAGATGGGCGGTATCGCTTTAACGGGATACTTTTGGATTGATCTGAGTACATACTGTTTACCGTTTGAGTCTTCCAACCGAAGAGAGAGAGTTTGTTTTCCACCACCTCTTTGAACAATAGTCAACCCCCCTTTTTCTTTGCTCAGGTCAATGACAGGAACTCTAACGGGAGTTATCCAGGCCTCACGGTAATGCTTTCCAAGAAAGAATTTTTTTAAATCTTTCGCCTCATATATCTCGGCAGCTCGTACATACCTAGTCTCTTCTAAATCTTCCATATCATCGGAAGCACTAACCATACCGGTGCTCACAAGCACCACGATAAACAGACAACAAAAAACGATCGTCCGATAAAATATTTTCTTACCCATTAATTCCCACAGAACCTGTTACATATTTCCGCAGCGCATTTTCCTTTTTTTCAACTTCGATTATCACCTCTAAACAATAATTTTAGCCTCATGTATGGTCAACGGATCATCCTTTTGTCTCCCTAAATTTATTTAATACCCAAATTAGCTTGACAATGTCTCACCACCTGTAATACTTGGGTTAAGACAGACTTCAACGAAGAGTATGAAATGCAAAAACCAGAGCTGCAGAAACGGTATAGCGGGCTTGTGGTATTCGATGTAGACGGAGTCATATTCAGGGATATCTTCCTCATTCGGGTTGCGCGTTACACCGGTATTGGGAGTTACCTGAAAACCCTCTTTCTCGGTTGGCGATACTATACCAATTCTATCAGCTTTGAACACCTCCTTCACAGAGGACTCGGCCTCATTAGAGATTTCAACGTCATAAAGGCACGAGAGATAGCCCACAGGATAAGGAAATCATCGAATATAAAAAAAACAATTGAACTGCTACATGCCAGGGATTTCTACGTATCACTTATGAGTTCCGGAATACCGGACTTTATACTGAAATCCCTCGCACAGGAAGTTGGCGCGGATCATTACTCGGGTTTGGATGTTCGGATCGATAGGGGAAATATCAATATTGATAGAGTTATCCTCAAACTTAAAGAGGAGATTGTCGAAGAGCTGCTGCAGGAGCTCGATATGTCCTGGGATGATGTTGTTTCCGTAGTGGATGATCCGAACAATCTTGCACTTCTTCAGCGGAGCAAATTGGGAATCGGCTTCAATCCCTCAAAAATAATCCGTCAGAACGCCGATGTGGTGGTGGAGGGCTACAACATGCTTGAGCTCATCCCACACATAGTTCCGGAGGACCAGCTGCCTAAACACATGGCATTGGAACATCACCTGATGAGACGTGAAACGTACCGTAAGGTAATTCACCTCTTGGGGATCCCGCTCCCTTTCCTGGCCCTTTTGAATAGAAGCATTGTGTTATTCGTCCTCTTTTCTATCATCGCACTCTACGCAATTTCAGAGACGTTCCGCTATATCGGTTTTCATTTTCCGCTGGTCTCCTATGTAACGAAGAAGGTTCGCCGCTTGACTGAGGCTCGCGGCCCTATTATCGGACCCATATCGCTGACCATTGGTATCATTATTCCACTTCTATTGTTTCAGCCAGATGTGTATATACCTGCAATCCTGATCGTCTGCATTTCCGACTCACTCTCAAGCCTCTTGGGAAAAAGATACGGTAAGACCGCCCTTCCCTTTTACAACAGGACCGTTGAAGGATCTGCGGCATTCTACGTTTCGGCCTTCATTATTCTTCTTTTTTTTCTACCAGTCAGACAATCTCTATATATCAGCCTGATACCGACGGTCATCGAGCTTGTCTCACCCTACAATCTTGATAACTTTCTCGTGCCGATCGTTACGGCGCTGTGCTTGAACTTTTTTTTCATGTAGCATCCGGATGGCCATACCTGATGCATTTGATACGTTGGATTTTTAAAAGTGTATAAGGGGAGGATCAATTTTTCTGTGAGCTATTCAGCACCTGCGTCAACTTATCGTAAAATTCCCTTTCAGTCAGCTCATAATGATTTATAAACTGGACGGTACCGATCTGAAGCCTCATGCCGCTCGTCAGACTGGTTTTTTGCAGAAAGACAACGATTATATCTTTATTCTCGTGAAAGGCGAGATTTACCTCGTTTCTGACGTTTCTCGAATCTGCCGCAGCCGAGCTCATAAATACGAGGAACTGTGAACAGTTTATCACTGCATTGCCAACCACCTCGGGCCATTCTAACCCTGGTTCGATGCCCTCATCATACCAGATTCTGTACCTGTCTTTACTTAATTTTTTCAAAATTTTAAAAACTGTTTTCATATTCTTATGTGCGTAGCTTGAGAATAGGTATGGCCTGATCCCCTTGTAGGCCGCGAAGGGAGGTTTTACCGGCGGCTTATGAGTAGCTTTTTTTGAAACCTTTTTGGCAGCGCGGGCTCTCACGGAAGCTGCTTTTTTCGTAACAGCTTGGCCACCAGTTGATTGTACCGTTGTCGATTTCTTTACTGCGGTCTTTGGAGCAGTCTTCTTTATTGATGCACCGCTCCTCTTTTTAGCCCCAACTACTTTTTTCTTTACGGTAGCACTTCCCTTTGAGGGAGAAGCTGTTTTTTTGTTTGCGTTGGTTTTTGGTTTCTGTGCTGTGGTCTTGAATGGTGAGGTTCTTGCCCCAGCGCTCTTTTTCTTAGCATTCGATTTCGATACTGTTTTTTTTGCTGCAGGTTTAGAGGACGATCTCTTTTTTGATACAGGCTTTTTCCGAGCACTAGACTTCTTTGATTTGAGTTTTTTCTTCATCGGTAACTTCCCGGAATTACCCTCTTTCCTCTTTTTCCCAAACATAACAAAATATCCCCTCACCTTCTACTTGATCTCATTTTTTCTCTTCACGTGATAGATCGGATACCTTCCAAACTTCTTTGGGAGAACGATTATCCCCACATAGCGACATTCGAGATCATGATCCGTATTTGCCATGAGCAGGGCAGCAAATTGTTCACTGGCATATACATTCCCCGGATTTGTTATGGGCTCGATTCGTGCAGCCCTGTTCACATGGCTGCCAAAATAGTTCATCTTATTTAATATCGGCTCCTTTGCACCAAAAACTGGACCCACATGAAGACCAATACGAATACTCAGATCAGCCGGTAGGTTATAACGGGACCATTCAGTCTGCTCAATGAAATCTCTCAGTTGTAAAGCGTATTCAGCAGCATCGATCAGATCATCAAAGACAAAGTAAATAGCATCACCCCACATATTCTTGAAGAGGGGCTTATACTTTGTATCTTTCAGGTTATCGGCAAGCCTCTCGAGATACTCACCTATGTAGTAGGGAAACTGCTCTTCCTTTAGGAGACCAAAACCGACAAGATCGGCAAATAGTAGAACCTTGAGAACCCTGTTGACATTCTTGAAGGATCCTCCTGCTTTATCCATTTCAATTCTAGCCATTTCCTTTTTATGCCGTTTCACCTTGATTGCTGAACGATCCAGTTTTGTTATATCGATGATACGAATTGGAAGCTTCTTCTTTTCCCATATTCGAACGAATTCGGAGGTACCGCCCATTCCGTTCGTCCGTTTCCCGTCCCACACGGCGAGGAGAGCGGGCTCTGTCTCGAGAATAGCACTCCGTAAGAGAGCCTTTCCCATGATGACGTTGTTTGCATAGTCGAAAAGCAGATCATCTCCCAAATATTTTCCTTCGGTTGCCAATACCTGCTGCGTACATCTCTGTAAAACGTTCTGTGCCCTTTTCCTCCAATCAGAGTCGGCGAAATCGATGCTCGTTTTGTAAAAATCTTTGAGCTCAAAAGGTAGTACGATATTCGTTTCTGCTTTGTGTTTCTGCATTGCTTCGAGAAACAGTATATCAGATCCGCATGCAACCGATGAGTATCCTATACCGGGATTCAATTCAGCGATGGCACCCTCAATTTTCTCCTTCACCTTCTCTTCCAGCTCTGCTGGAAAACGAGGAGGTTTCCTATGGATTTGATCTATCATATGACCTGTAAAAGCGATAATGGGTGGTATCTCGAGTATCCCGAGAATATCCTCAGAGACATTCATATAGTGGCTCAGAAGCCTGAGCTGCTTCTTCGTGCTGGCCAGGTATGAAAAATTCCTTTTACTTATCTTTTTCGCGAAGCCATAGTACTTCTTCGCTTCATCGAATCTACTGAGGAGGAGAAACCCTTCGCCCAATGTTGCGAGCCCCCAGTAATCCCGGTTGGTAGGTTGTTTCATGAGATCCATGCATATCTTGAGAACCAGTTTAGCCAGTTTCTCCGATAGGTCATTATCACCGAGCATCAAGCTCAAACTCGCTGCATTTATGCCTGAATAGTAACCTCTATTTTTATAAAATGCCTGGAGATAGAGGTTTCGGGAATGTTGAAGAAATAAACTGCTCTTCGAATTCCTGCCCGATAGCAGCCACATATCCTTGTAAACGCGCCCCAGAATACCCAGCGTCTCCTCATCCTGGTGACCCTTTTTCACAAGGCCACTCAGCAGCTCTCTCGCCCTGCCGAGGAAGCCACACTTGATCGATGAGAGTGCAAAGAGCTGTGTTAGTCTCAGATTGTCCGGGAAATACTCCATTCCCTCTCTGAGCACATCATGTGCGAACATGACCTGACCGAGTTTATCGGCAACTTCACCTAACCGTACATAGAAGTAGGGGTCCTGCCGCCACAGATCTTCTTCTTTTGAAGCCCAAATCTCATGGATCACACTTTCAATCTCTTCATCATTCTGTTCGAGATAGGCATCAAAATTCTTTTTTTTCTTTTCCAACATGCCCGAAATAAAGCTCACTACCGATTTCTCTGTGTCAGTTTATGACCATCATACAATATATACTAAATTCTGCCAAATTTCATTGATTATACCTCTGAATATACTGGTCTTTTATAGAAAAATTTGTAGGAATTGTGTGAAGCTTTCGGTTAATCGAAAAGTTCGTCGAGGTTTTCAGGGAAACTTGAATCAAAATACCCCGATATATAGTATACTGTATCGCCGCCGTCAGGGGTCATGTAGAGCTTTCCTGTTTCCTGTTCCTTTTGGGTGAGCGATACGGTAAGGGGTTCCCGATCTTCGGTAAACTTCATGGATACAGTATACTTCGGATTATCGATCCCCGTCTCCTCATAGTCAGAATCACCCCGTTTCACAGGGTCTCTAACCTCATATTCAGCAGTGCCGATCCCACGAATAATATTGTCCAGCTTGTACCCGCGTCTGAGCACCTGACCGACGTTAGCCTGGTTTGTATCAGCTGGGTCGAGTCTTGTAAGTATCCAATCATCATCCTCTTTCTCGAATGAGTAGCTTTTTCCATCGTATTTCAGCGTCAGACTGTTTACCTGGTCGGTTTTCCAATCGAATATGGTCCTGTCCTTCAGATTAAATTCCGTGGTTAAGAGTTTCTGAACGGTTTCCGATTTCATTTGAAATATAATGTTGTCAGTTGATCTGGTCGCGTAGAAAAACTCAGCCTCCCCCTCTGTTACAGGATCACCGACTATCAGGAGGAAAACATCCTCTTCTTTTATCTTGAACGTGACAATGATACGTGGTTTGTCGAGGCCATACCTGGCGAAGCTTCTCGATTCCTCATCCATGACCTCGACAAAATTATCCCATCGAAGGTTCCCTGTATACATTTCAACCCGTGCATTGGACGCCTCTATCCTATCGGGGAGCAGAAACCAGTTCTCTTCATCCCGAATGAGAATAAGTGATTCCAATCCGGTCATGATCGAAATACCGGTAATATCCTCCTCGTCTAGGGGAGCAATCCTCTTATCACGCACATCGAAGAGACTCTTCTTTACCGAATCCCTTAATCCAACTGGAACGGCGAATATGCGCTCCTGTCCAATGACCTTGGCAAAGATCTTCTTTTGATCGAGGCTCTCTATACCGAAATCGATGCCCCGAGGCGTGGACTCTCCCTCGTAGTAAAAATAGATTGAGTATGCGGGTTCCTTGAGACCGTACTCCTCTTCTTTTTCGAGGTTCTCCCATATTACTGATTCCCTGGAACCCTGGAGCAGGCTGCTGACTATCGAGTCGATCGTCATCGTATCACCACCCGTTGTTATTGGACCGGTGACTTCCCACTCTCCCTGCTCTTCATCAGATTCCTCCTCTACAGCTTCTTCACCGGCAGGAAGGAGCTTTGGCTTCCACTCCAGCATAATGGGTTCCGAGCCCTTTTCTGCAAGTGTTAATTTGATGATCCTTTTATCGCTCTCCTCGAATAGGAGGGCCTCTTTTTCCTCTATTGCCACCTTCTCCCGTTTTTTCTTTATCTCAAAGAACCAGTAAAAAAATCCCGCCAATGCGGCAACAATTACGAGTATCAGAGCTGTTCTGAACAACTTCATGATCGTACTCTCCTCTGTATCGTAATGTATATACCGACTGCAATAATGAAGAGGGGAATCAAAATGAGTGAAACGAAAAATGCTATCCGTCCCTGCTGTGCCGTCATAGTCAGGTAAACTGACTCCTGCTGTTTCGGGCGAACCGATATAAGCTCACCCCTGTCAGCCAGGTAGTTTATGGTATTAAGGAACAGATCCTTGTTTCCCTGTGTTTGAAACATTGCATTGGTTACAAAATCCGAATCCCCAACTACGGCCAGAATGGCATCGACTTCCTTTTGTTCTTCGGGTAATTCCTCCTCACTTACCATACTCTCATCAGCGCCCCCCCCATCTGTAGACCGAGAAATGGAGGCATAAGCCATGATATTTACCGGACCTTCACGATCGATACCCTCATTGTACTTTGCCTTGCCTGCTACAAGATCACTGAAATTGGTCTCTGCCCAACTGGCCTCCCCGGTCCTGGCAACCTCCCTCACGAATATGTTTTCACCCGGGTCATCCTTTGCACTGACGCTCCTTACCATTCTGAGAAAGGTCGCTATCTTAAAGTCTTTGGTGATGGGATTATAGGTATAATTGTTTATGACAGGCATGAAGTAGTCGCCTGAAAGAACCCTGCTCAACGGATCGATAATAACATCTTCGCCCAGTATCAGCCCGTACTTTTCGAGCAGTGCCGCTATATTCGCGTGTTTGCCCTTCTCTTCATCAGGATCAATAAGAACGAGAACCCTCCCGCCGTCTTGTCGCTGAAATCGAGCGGCGCGGTCAGCAGGAT
>CAYFYU010000001.1:144726-148832 GCA_964347455.1 uncultured Spirochaetota bacterium
CCTCCCGCCACTTCGCAGGTAGTTGTCGATCAACTCAATTTCATGGAGTTCATAGTCGTTTCGCGGTCCCGCTGCAACCACGACTGCTGCATCCTCCGGTATTCGCTCCTCCCTGAGCAGTAAAATTTCCTCTATCTGATAGTTTTCTGTCTCAATTGCCGCTCTTATGCGATCGTACCCCTCGTTGCCATAATCCTGTATGCTACGCTCCCCGTGTCCGGTTACAAAATATACGGTTTTCAGCTCAGTCTGTATGAGTTTGATCAGGGCATTGGTCACACCCTCTTCATTGCTCGTTTTGATCTTTTCGGTCTTGCCCCCGTATTCCAGAATGATATCTCCATACTCTTCCACTCCCCACTCCTCGACCTTTCCAGGATTGAGATCTGGATCTATGATTTCAAAATTAAAGTCGCGGTAGTTGTAGTGATACTGCCCGAAAAGTTCACTGACTCCTGTTGGATCCATCTGCTTCGAGTAGAACGCATAGGCATGTACCGGCCCCTCCAAACCCTCGAGCACCTTGACTGTCTGATCGGAGAGGGTAAACCGCTTTATCTGCGTCAGATCAAACCTTTTATTTCGATCCAGTGTAACGAGGTACACGATAACTGTTATGGCTATGACAACGACCGTTATAAGTATGCTGTTTATTCCATACTTTATCTTTCTCCTGGTAATCTTCTGTACAATGTCATCGTAGAATCTGACAAAGAAGAGCAGCCCAATGAGAAGCCCGGCGACCAATGTAACGATCGAGAGCAGGCTGAACTCCTCCCCTATATAATAGTTGAAAAGACTTACCAGTATGAGCAGTGGTGAAACTATATAGTAGAGCTTTTCATATTTTTTCAACATCTCTATCCCCTCCATCTCTTCGATTCAAGGACCCTTGTTGTGAGGAAGACCGATGTAAAAATGAATAGAACATAATAAACGATATCCCTCGTATCGATAATACCTTTGATGAAATTATCGAGGTGTTGTATTATACTGAGCTCAGTCAGTACCTTGGCGATCGGCTTTCCGGAGTTCGGGTCCACAGCCCAGCCGATAAACCAGAATCCGAGAAGAGCACCGTATGATACAACTATCGCAACGATTTGATTCTCAGATACAGCAGAAATGAGTATTCCAAGAGAAAGAAATGAGAGACCCATGAGAAACATACCCAGATATCCTGCAAGAATGGGACCCCACTCCGAAGTGCCTGCAAACTTAAATGCCATGAAGGGTCCAGGTACTGTCAGGGCAAGCATGATTACCAAAATGGTTATTGCGGCAAGCCACTTGCCTATAACTATTTGAATATCCTTTACCGGGTACGTAAACAACAGTTCAATTGTTCCAGACTTTTTCTCCTCTGCAAAGAGCCTCATCGAGAGAGGTGGTATAACGAGGAGAAAGATTATTGAGTTGGAACTGAACAGCGGTGCAAAAATTCCCATTACCAGATCAACCCGCTGCGGGAAATAGGGATTCTGCATGAGTTGATAGGAGAGCTGTGAAAAATAGGTCAAATTCCTGAAATAGAGAAACCCGAAAACAGCTGAAAATATTACGATTACCACGTAGGCAATTGGAGATGTAAAGTAAAAGCGGGCTTCCCTCTTGAAAATTTCTGCAATATTTCTCATTGCCGCACACCCTCCTCTTCTGTCACGAGTTTGAGAAATACGTCCTCAAGGGTCATCGAACGTGCTTTTAGCTCGAGGAGACTAAAACCACCCTCAACGACTTTACGAGCAATCTCTGCCCGGAGATCTTTGTCCTTTTCAGTATCAATAACAGCATGACTGCCGCTACAACTGATACTCTTTATACCTGGGATTTTAGCAAGTTTTTTTTCTAATTTATCCACCGGTTCTACGGTTGTTATTTCAATCTGATGGGATTCAACGAGACTTTTTCCAATGTTCTGGGTTGAGTCCTCGGCCACAATCTGCCCCTCATTGATTATAACAACCTTGCTGCAAGTTACCGAAACCTCTGGCAGGATATGTGTGGATATAATGATCGTTCTTTCTCCCTCCATGGACTTTATGAGGCTTCGTATTTCATGGATCTGTTTTGGGTCCAAACCGGTCGTCGGCTCGTCGAGTATGAGAACCTGTGGATCGTTGACGAGTGCCTGCCCCAGTGCTACCCGCTGCTTGAATCCCTTTGAGCAGGAACCGATGCTCTTTTTGTACACCGAACCCAGTGAGCAGAGGTCAACAACCCTGTTAACACTCTCCCCGAGCTTCGGCTTGGAAACACCCTTTATGGCACCGATGTAATAAAGATACTCATCAACCCGCATATCATTATACATTGAAGGGGTTTCAGGAACGTAGCCAATCCGCTTTTTAACCTCCAGGGGCTTTTCGAGGACGCTATGGCCAGCTATATATGCGTTTCCGTTGGTAGGAGGAAAGTAGCCTGTTATGACTCTCATGGTGGTGGTTTTTCCAGCACCATTTGGTCCGAGAAATCCGAGGATCTCTCCTTTTTTAACCTCAAAACTGACGTTTTGAACGGCGACGGTCTGTCCATACATTTTTGTAACATTGTCAATCTTAATCACACCTATCCTCCTCTGTTGAAAAATAACTACAATAGATCAATATAAAAATTTAATTGATTGACTTTTTCTAGGTCAAGTTAAAATTGATATTAAAAATTATAATTAGGAAAAATAGTGCAAGAACCCTGAAATTTGTCACTCTTGGTGGACTAATATCATGAAATATCTCTTGAATTCAATTTAAATAATACCGTACCCCTGTAATGTAGCAATAATATATAATCTTACATTAAAGTCAACAGCTTTATGCCCCGAAGGAATAAAAATATATCATATACCTCATTGAAACCCCACAAGCGAATTCCGGTATTTTTTTGTTGACAAACAATCACCAGAATTTAGAGTATAGAATAGTCATGAAGCTTAATCCAACTCTCTCTGGTATTAGCCTCTTTTTCCTCCTCCTAGCTTTTTTTTTAAACCCCTCATCAACAAATGGTGTCGATTTTGAGAGAGAGCGTGAATTACTGGTAAAAAAGCATATAATCGGTCAAGGAATTAAAGATCCGGAAACTATCAGAAGTATGCGTACCGTTCCAAGGGAGGAATTCGTTCCGAAGGATCTACGACGTCACGCATACGATAACAACGCGCTTCCCATAGGGTACGGACAAACCATTTCACAACCTTACATCGTTGCGCTGATGACTGAGCTGTTGGAGGTTGATGCAAATGACCGTGTATTGGAAATCGGTACCGGATCGGGGTATCAGGCAGCCATTCTTTCATTGATTGTCAAAAAGGTTTTTACGATTGAGATCATTGAGCCTCTGGGCCTGACTGCCAAGGAGAGGCTCAAGAAACTTGGTTACAGAAACATACAGGTCAAAATCGATGACGGTTACTGGGGGTGGGAGGAGAATGCACCCTTTGATGCTATTATCGTCACCGCAGCTGCGGATCACATCCCACCACCGCTTTTGGAGCAGCTGAAGTTCGGGGGGAGGATGTGCATCCCCATAGGACAGCCATACTTTCCTCAGGTCCTGAAACTGGTACGCAAAGACCTGAACGGAAACCTTACGGTACGGGATATACTTCCTGTTGTATTTGTGCCTTTCACGAGGGCAGATGAAAAATAGCCTTTACTTTCTATCCCTTCTTTTCATCTCTGCAGCCCTTCTTTCTTTTGAAATCTCACTTATGCGAATGCTGCGGGTGGAGGGCTTTGGAAATTTTACCTACGGGGCAATCGCTATTGCTCTGATTGGATTCGGAGCGAGCGGGACTTTCCTGAGCCTTTTCAGGAAGAGAGTCACCGGAAGGGAGACCAAACTCTCCTACTGGGTCTTGGTATTGTTCATTTTCTTTCTCGGTCTCGGTTTCTACGCTTCAAAAAAGATACAGTTTGATGCGCTCCGGATCCTTTGGGACAGAAATCAGATAGTCCGCCTGCTCCTCCGCTACCTACTTTATACAATTCCTTTCATTATCGGCTCTTCGTTTATTGTGCTGGCTTTCATAATCGGAAAGCCGGGCAAGATCTATTTTTTTAACTTTCATATCTTTTTCTGAAAATTTCATTCCTCACTTAACCCTC
>CAYFYU010000001.1:148842-159894 GCA_964347455.1 uncultured Spirochaetota bacterium
TATTCGGATCTGGCATCGGAATATGCTTTATACTCATCAGTTTCTACTTCATAAAACCGGAGCGGATTCTCGTTGTACCTCTAAGTTTTGCAGTATTGAGTCTCATTTTGTTCTCTATCTGTTCACCATCGCCGAGAAGAAACCATCTTGCTGCAATTCCCTTTATCGTCGGCGGCATTATCCTCTTTCTTTTTGGCGGCATAAAGATACTACCCTTTAAAGGCAGGGAACTGGCGCTCAATCTTCCCGATGCAAGAATAACAGTAGAGAAGTTCAGTCCCTTTGGATCGCTGGAGGTCATTGAGAGTTCAAAATTGAGGATAGCCCCGGGACTTTCCTTGGCGTTCAAAGGTAAACTGCCCAGGCAGCATGGGCTCTACATCGACGGTGACCTGCTGTCGGCAATTGACCGAATTGATGACGATCTATCGATGGATTATCTGTACTATCAAACAGAATCGGTAGTCTACACTCTCTATGACAGACCGGATGTATTCATCATTGGTCTTGGCGGTGGCATCTCTGCAGAAAGAGCCTTCATCGGCGGGGCTCGAAGCATTACAGTTTCCGAAGAAAATCCGTATCTCCCTCATTTGCTCAGGGATAAGCTTCGTTCATTCAACGGAGGGTTCTTTTCAGAGAAGAATATACATGTAACATCTGTCGGAGGACGAAGTTATCTCCGCTCTCTGAAGCATCGGCCGAATGTCATCGACATTTCAGAGGACCGCACCATGTCATCGATCGGAGGCATCTATTCTACGGATACGAACTTCCTGCTAACGGTAGAAGCAGTCCGTGATTATCTTGAAAGTATAGAGGAAAACGGTACGGTCTCTCTGACCGTATCCCTGAAACAACCTCCCAGACACCTTCCAAAACTGGTTGCAATCGCAGTTAGGGCTCTCAATGAGATGGATATTCCCCATGAGCAGAATATCGTGGTCATCAGGAGTTGGTCGTCAGGAACTGTACTAATAAAAAAAGCCCCTTTTCGCAAAGAGGAATTGGCATCGATAAAAGATTTCTGTGACAAAATGTTTTTCGATCTTGTGTACTATTGGGGAATAAGTGAGTCGGATGCAAATAGGTACAACATCGTTGAGGATGCTGCATACTTCCGGAGTGTCCAGCCCCTAATCAAAAACGACAGATCCTTTGTCAAAGACTATGTATTCAATATCAAGCCTGCTACCGACAACAGGCCCTACTTCTCGTACTTCCTCAGAATCGGGAAAATGGGCTACCTTTTTACCCAAACAGGAAGAAAATGGCTCTTCATTGTGGAAGGGGGTTATATCGTTCTATTTGTTACCTTTAGCGTGACTATTGTTCTATCAGCCATTCTTATCATGCTCCCGACTTTCTACTGGGGAAAAAAGATCAAAATCAGCAGGTTACGGGTTCTTCTCTATTTCAGCTGCATTGCTGTTGGCTTCATGTTCGTTGAAATTTTACTCATGCAAAAGTACCGTCAGTATCTGGCCAATCCCCTGATTTCAAATTCGGTTATCATTGGTTCCCTTCTCATATTCTCCGGGTTCGCCAGTTTTTACTCAGACCGCATTCAAAAGAAGAGAAAAACCCTACTCCTAGTTGCTTGTGGTTTTCTGTCCCTCTATTTCACCACCCTTATTTTTTTTCTCGATGGTTTTTTTCTAAGAATCGCTGGAACTCTCAAGATCTGGCAGCTTATCATACCAGCCTTGTTGACAGTGCCGCTCGGTCTGGCCATGGGTTTGTTTTTTCCTTTTGGCATCTCGATTGTCAAGCATGGAGATGTCTCCTCACTCCCATGGGCATGGTCTGTAAATGGCTTCTTTTCAGTGATCGCATCTTCTGGCACCGTGCTCATCGCGTCGAACATTGGACTTCTCTCTACTGGCGCCATCGCATTGTTCTGTTACTGGCTAGCGATTCTGTTCATTCCTGAGTGAGAATCTTCGAAAGATCTTTTTGGAATAATCTGTAGCGTTTGTATTCAACGCCCCGCACGAGTTTGGCGGCATTGATGATCGAAACATTTGATTCAAGTATCCACGAGAGCTCCCCATCGGTAAGACCGAGCTTCTTACCCTCGTTGATCTGATTAAAATAGAGCATGGCATCGATGCCTCGCTTCCTATACTCCGGCTTGACACCGAGAATGAGCAACCGGGCTCCCTTGATACGCTTCATGCCCAAAAGAAATTTAAAGATTCCAAATGGAAGCAACCTGCCGTTCATACGGATCAGCACCTCATTGATGTTGGGCAATGAAAGAGAAAATCCTACAGGTTTGCCCTCTATCTCAGCAATTTGAGCGAGCTCAGGTATTCTTATACGGTTGAAATTCTCCACCGCCTTGTCAAACTCTTCATCGGTCAGCGGAACAAACCCCCAGTTCTTCTCCCATGCACTGTTATATATATCTTTTAGGATCGCAACGTCACGCTCCATATGCCTCGGATCGAATAACCGTATAGCGATATTTCGTGCTGTTCTCACTTTCCGGGCAATCTCTACCATACGGGGATCGAACTCTTGCTGAATCTGTATCCTATAGGCGAGTATATCCTGCACTTTCCGATAACCGGCATCAAGGGCAAGCTCCGGATAATAGGGAAGGGAATGCGCCATTTCCACAAAGGGGGGATATTCGAAGCCTTTTACCAGGAAACCGGGTGAAATATCATTGGTGCTGAAGCTCATAGGGCCGATAACCTGATCCAGTCCACGCTCTGCGATCCAGGACTCGGCAGCATTAAAAAGAAGGCGGGATACCTCTCGATCATCGATACATTCAAAGAATCCAAAAAACCCCGATCGGTCACCATGAAATTCATTGTAAAGCCGATTCTGAATAGCTGTAATCCTCCCCACAACCTTTTTCTCCCTCAGAGCAAGAAACGACTGAATCGCTGCATGCTTGAAAAAGGGATTCTTTCTCTCATGAAACTGTTTCTTAAGCTCCATTCTCAGCGGTTCAACATAGCAGGGATCCTTCCGGTATATTCTTTTCGGTAGGCTTAAAAATGTACGGAAATCCTTATTACGATGCACAGGGACGATACGGGTCATCAATTAATCCTTAGCTTAGACAATTGAACCCCACGACAGCTGGATATTAATAACCTATTAGAAGGCTCGACATGGGCATTATATGCACAGTATAATAGTATGGTTAAAATCCTAGTGCAACAGCAAATGTGACGGATCAGATGAACATTCTTATAACAGGTGCAAATGGTTTTATCGGAAACAGTCTTATGAGGTGTCTATCCGCGAAAACCCAATACCGGGTAACCGGCTTGGTAAGAGAAAGTTCCAACCTCTTCCGTCTTCAGGGAAAACCATACAATCTCCTCTATGGTTCACTTGAAAGATCGCTCGAATCCATTGTTAGTGGTTTCGATACTGTCATACACACCGCTGGCCTGGCACGAGATTGGGGCCGTTACGATGATTTTTACAGGATAAACGTGGAAGGCTCACTGAATTTGATACGAGCATCGATAATAACTGGCGTTCGACGCTTCATTCACCTCAGCTCAACCGTTGTCTATGGTTTTGGCGGAAATCGTGGCACTGATGAGTTGAAAGAGAAAAAACCTTTTCGCAACCCCTACTGTATAACAAAATCGATTGCAGAGGACAGGCTACTGGAGCATGGAGATAAAATCGAACTTATAATACTGAGGCCGTCAAATGTTTTCGGACCTTTCGATACCACCACAACACTGCCACTTCTCAGAGGTATTAAAAAAGGGCTCATAGGATTTCCAAAGGGAGGAAAAACATTAACATCGCCCTGCTTTGTTGAGAATCTTGTGCATGCAGCGGAACTCTGTTTAAAAACAGATGTGGGCATTGGGGAAATTTTTAATGTCACAGACGGGGCGGATATTCCCTGGATTGTACTATTACAGATGATGGCGGCTGAGCTTCATGTAAAATCGCCACACATCTCTGTTCCTACCCTCCCACTCAAATGGGTGTCTGTGATGCTGGAGAAAATATACAAACTCATGCAATCTGAAAAACCACCACTTTTAACTCCCTATAGAATCGAGCAGGTCGCTCGAGACTATAGCTTCAGTATTGAAAAAGCTAAAACCACACTGCACTACCTTCCCCCCTATACCACCGAAGTAGGAGTACGACAGAGCGTACGATGGTTCAAGGATTTGTAGATAAGGTAGAAAAAATTTTTAGTACGCTTTTTCCAAAATTTCCATGAGATTCTCGAAGGATGCTTTGCGTGGGATGCAGTTGATATCTTCAAAGCGTATAGCCACTTCAGCCGCCTCTGCGAGATCGTCCTTTTCCAATCCAAGCTGACTTAAGCGTTGATAGAGTTCAATGCCGATGCTTTCCTTGAATCCCTTTATGGCTTCGATTGCAAGCTGCGCTGCATTGGTTTCAGCGAGATTGCTCGTATCCTTCCCCATGACCCGTGCTATTTTTGAAAACCGCCCAGCTGCTACGGAGAGATTATAATCCACGATATAGGGTAGCAGTATAGAAGCGACAACAGATTTTGATTTTCTGTTTTTTCCATTCATACCCATTGCCAGAGCAAAACTAATACCGAATCTTGTAATGATATTCGCTATGGCAGTAAAAAGTCCAGCTGTACAAAGTTTTTGACGGATCTCTACGTCACGAGGATTTTGGATATACTGCAGCAGGTTGTTGTATACTATCTCAATTCCCCTGAGTAATACAGGTTCGACAAGAGGGTTCACCTTTAAAGATATATAACCCTCAATGGAGAGCGATAGAATATCAAGCGCAATATACACAGCTGTATTGATCGGTATGCCCGACATGATCGCTGGGTCACTCATCAAAATGTCCGTGCCCAGACCGTTCAGGGTTACAACCTTATTTGACTGATCGTCGGCATCGGTCAGGTATGCGGAATCGGTAAGAGCGTATACCTCCCTGAACATTGTCGGAATTTCAATGTATGGAACTCGCTCTCCATTACCCTCCTTCCCATGTATATAGTCGGATACATCACCTTTGTTACGGCAAAGGAAGGCTACCAGTTTCGCAACGTTACAGACACGCATGCCACCAACACCAACAATGACATTTGCCCTCGACCTCCGTCCAATAAGAGCAATTTCGTCAATGAGTGAGGAATCTGCATTCGAATAAACACCATCATAGAAGATCGACTCAAGCCCCTTTCCCTTCAGTATGTTCTCGATATTGTGATTGATTTCGGATTGGCTTAGAAAATTATCTGTTACAACGAGAACCCTGCCCCCCATGGAATGTGCGAAATAACCGAGGCGGGCGAGAGAGTCGACACCAAACTCAATTTTTGTGGGAATTGTAAATTCAAAAATACTCAACCATTACTCCTGAAATAGCATATCGTGTCAAAAGAGGACCTGCGGCCCTTGACAGGACTTTCAGCCGGTAGATAATAAAAAAGACGGAGCAACTCTCCGCCTCCAATTATCCTCCCCCTTACCTGAACATACCGCCTCGTAGGTGTGAAGCGCAGGCAAGAGTTCACTAGCCTATTTTATACCGAAAGATTCAGCAACCTTTTCAGCAATCTTTTCAGCAACCTCTTTTGTCAGATACTGATCAGGATCTTCAAGTTTGTCTCTCAGTTGTTTTATACGTTCCGGTGTAAGTTCCTTCCGTATATTAGGAGCGGCTTTGACCTTCGCTTCAACCTGCGCCATTTCCGCCATCTTCTTGGCTTCGGGCGAGAGTTCAACACTATCTTTCTTGGATATCTTGTCACCTTTCTTGATATTTACGTCACTCTGCGTCTTAAGAATCTTGTTCAGTGGTCCAATTTTATCGATAGTCATTTTAGTCCACTCCTTGTGACATAAGATATATCGGAAGAAAAAAGACTAATCTTGAGTAAATCCCGCTCCAATAACAAAAAAATTAGCATCAGACGCTTTTCTGTATCCCCGGAAAAGCTCCTCGACTAGTAAGTATAGCACGAATAATGGAAAAAGTAATCAAAATCTTATGGATTTCTATTATCAATAATGATGGTGTATTCCCCCTTGACACCATCGCTCAGGAGAGACTGAATCACTTCTTCCACCCGTCCTCTATAATAATTCTCGAACTTTTTTGTCATTTCCTTTGCAACAAATACGTATACATTACCGAGAGTTTCACGAACATCCTCGAGGAAACCCATCACACGGTATGGGGACTCGTAAAAAACAAATACACTCCTCAGGGTTTTCAGCTCAGCGAGTCGTTTTCTCCTGCGAGAAGCCTTATTGGAGAGAAAGCCGAAGAAGACATAGTCCGAATATGATATACCTGAAACCATGAGTGCTGTATGAACTGCCGAGGGTCCAGGGATTGGAACAACCCTGCCGCCTTTATTTATAAACCGGGCAACCAGTTTACTCCCCGGATCCGATACTGTGGGGGTACCGCTATCTGATACATAGGCGCAGCTTTGTCCCTGAGAGAGATGTTTTAGAATCTTTCCTATAACCCTATCACTACTCTTTGAATGACATGAAATCAGTGGTTTGTGTATCTCATACCGGTTCAATAGCTTGCGGGTAACACGTGTGTCTTCACAGGTTATGTAATCGACACTACGCAGTATTTCGAGGGCGCGAAGTGAAATATCCTTCAGATTCCCAATTGGAGTGCTGACGAGGTAGAGAATTCCGCTGTCAGTCGTGCTCGTACTTGGCAAATATCATCCTTCCGGCTGGTGTCTGAAGGACAGAGGTAACGGTAACAAAAATTTCATCTCCAACATACTTTTTCCCTGAGTCAACAACGACCATGGTTCCGTCATCGAGATATCCGATCCCCTGGCCAGGGTCCTTCCCCTCCTTGATGACCACGATTTTCATCTTCTCACCAGGCAGCACGACCGGTTTCAGTGCATTGGTCAGCAGGTTGATATTCAGAACCGTTACGCCCTGAAGCTCAGCTACCTTGAACAGGTTGAAATCGTTGGTCAGGACTTTACCATCCAGCATTTTTGCCAGCTTCACCAGTTTAGAATCGACATCCGATATTTCAGGAAAATCCTGATCGGTTATGCGCAGAAGGGTGTCCCGATCCTTTTTGAGTCGGTTAAGAACATCAAGCCCTCGACGTCCTCTCGATCTCTTCACCGAATCCGAGGAATCGGCAATCTGCTGAAGCTCATCAAGTACAAACTTCGGGACAACGAGTACTCCCTCAATAAACTTCGTTTCGATAATATCCGCTATTCTGCCGTCGATGATCACACTGGTATCGAGAATTTTTAAACATTCCTCTGGTGTACCCTTTACCGCTGGTTGCCGTATGAGTCCGAAACCAACATCAAGCTGCGATACAATCGCTATACCAATATACAGCGAGCAGAGATAGATGAGGAGGCGATACAGCCAGGTAACCTCAAACCCAAATGAGCGTCCAATCGCAGAAAATCCAGCTCCAAGAATCAAGCCGAAAATGAAACCCTTGAATATTTTCGAAACATTTTCTCTCTTGAAACTCTTGATGAAAGCTTCTAGCAGAACTACACCAACAGAAATGACGAGAACAATTCCAGGGTAGAGATAGAAATTCTCCTCACCGAGACTAAATACCACAGACAGCGCCACCACAAAAACGACAAAAATAATCCTGATATACAATAGTTCTTCTCCATCATTATTACCGGGCACTCACACCACCATTACGACACTTTCAGTTTAAAAGAGGCCCTGTGGATTGTCTCTTTGTTTTTAAAGATCGTTTGGGAAAGTTCAATCCTTTGCTTCGAGTCCCTGGGTAACTAAACTCTGGACATTCTCCCTGTCCAAATCCTTTACATAGGAAATTTCATCGACCAAAAGCCGGTATGCATTTTCGTAGAGTTTTTTCTCCATTATCGATAATTCCTTCACTTTGTTCCTGTGAAACAGATTTTTCACAACCTCTGCAACATTCAGTATGGAACCGCTCTTGATCTTTTCAAAATTTTGCTGGTAACGCGATTTCCAGTCCTCCTCCATATCCGTCGATTCACCACCAATAATTTTCAATGCCTTTTCTGCATCCTTGTTACTCACGACGAGACGCAAACCGAGTTCGTCCGACTTATTAACGGGGATCATGACTGTCATATCAGAAATGGTAAGTTTAATAACATAATAAGAGCGTTTCTCGCCAAGTACCGTTCTATCCTCTATCGAATTAATGACTCCAACACCATGGAGAGGATAAACGACTTTGTCCCCCAGTGAATACATATTATTCCCCTTTACACATTTGAAATATAATGTAGTATAATAATAACATTTTTTGACAATTAAGTCAATATCGATATAACTCACCAAAGACTATTTACCGGCAATAGCGGAGAAAAATATATCAAAAATTAAATGAATGAATAATATAGATAATATTAATCAATTCACGTCATAGAGCAGGAGGGGATAGGGTGCAGACGCTTATCGCTGTTATCGGGTCAAGTTACGCTTCCCAATCGGTTCTCGATACTGCATTTAAAACCGGTGCAGAAATAATAAAGGCCGGTTATTCTCTCATTTGTGGTGGTCTCTCCGGGGTGATGGAAGCTGCCTGCGAGGGGGCATTTTCTATCGCAGGAGAGGGTTCAGGTAGGATAATTGGAATCCTTCCTGGGCAGGATAAGCGGGAAGCAAATCCGTACGCTGACATCGTTATTACAACTGGAATCGGGTATGCACGAAATAGTATTATCGCCTGTACAGCAGATGCTGTAATTGCTGTTTCGGGTGGAAGCGGAACTCTAAGTGAAATCGCTCTCGCTTGGCAGTATGGAAAACCGATAGTTGTGCTTCAGGGACTACCCGGCTTTTCAGCTCGGCTTATCGGACTATCTATTGATGAGCGAAGAAAAGATAATATCAAAGGTGCGGCAAACCCGGAGGAGGCAATCTCTATTATTAAATCCATGCTGGAATCATAGAAAGGTGAATAGTATTTTCAAGTCTATAAGAAACCGTAGCAAGATGCCGAAATATGTAGTATAACCTAGTAAAATCAGAAGGGGGAAAGGGGCAAATGAAAAAATTCAGCTACCTCGGCGGTTTCCTTGAAGGTTTAATCTTTTTCTTCATTGTTCTCGTGATACTGCAGACCTACGGTGAAGAGCTCGCCGTATACATGGGTTATTCAGTGTATATTCGAAGGTTACTCCTTATTGCAGGCTTCTGTTTCGACATGATCTTTAGTATTGAGTTCATTGCACGCCTCTTCGTGTCTGGCGGTAGAGGAAAAACAGGGCGTTACCTTGTGCGTGAGGGCGGAATTATCGACTTTTTCAGTTCAATCCCACTTCTTATTTTCAGCTCCGGACCACTGCTATACATGACCTATTTCGCAGGTGAAACAGGATTGATCCTTTCCCTTGGAAGCATGAGCTTCCTCAAGATTGTGAAAACGATGCGTGTAATTCGGACCTTTCGTTTTGTCAGGACTTTGAAAATTTTTGGGAAGACGAAAACCCAGTACTTAATGACACCAAAATACATCGCCTCTGCCCTGATCATAACAATATCCATCAGTGTTGCCACACTCATCGGATTTACCTATTTTGAAAATGACCAGCTTATTCAATCGAGCTCAGTAGAGACAAAAAAAATACTATCATCCTACATTGATAGGGGTGGATCTGAAGATTTCGATAACCTCCTTGCCAAGTCAAGCGCCGTGCTGTTCATTGAAAAGGATAATGAGGTTCTATACCGAAAATTTGAGCAAAACCATATTGAAAATTACTTCTTCAATGACGACTACTATAGTGAAGAGATAGGTGGCTATGAGATCTATTTCAACAATAAGGATGCAAAGAGGGCCCATTCCCTTATCAATATGTCGCTTTTCAGCCTTATCATTCTCACCATTATCGGGATTACAACAATATACAGAAGATTCTTCAACAGACACATTTCAGGAGTCGCGGGGGTAATGCTGAGGGGATTCAGGACAACAGGATATTCCACACCTGTGCGTGTCGTGGAAAACAAAAAGGATTTCGAGATTTACGAGCTTGCAGAACAGTATAACAAGAAATGGCTTCCCATTAAACGGAGAATCATTGAGCTGAAGCAGCAGAAAGAATGACCAAAACCTTTATCCCTTAACTCACAGAGTCCGAGAAACGCTTCCATGAGCCCTCTGCACGATGATCAATCCACCACAGATCAGATATCAGATGAAATCTATCAGAATCTCTATCAGCTTTCACAAAAGGTATACAAGCGGGGATCTGTTCGTGGATTTTTTAAAAAATCCTTTAAACTGATACTGTCCCTTCTCTCCCTTGCGGGAATTCTATCCGTTCTTTTTTATCTCACCTTTGTGCGCAGCTACCTTGGGAGACTAAGTGACGAAATCACTCGCTATTCCGATGAAGTAGCCCATCTGACAAGCGAAATCGAGAAGCTGACCACTTCCGAAAGAATATACAGGAACAAGGTCGAAGAATTCAGAGGTATACTGAGCAGCCTTATTATTGAGGATTCGAGAATTGTGGACTTTGACCTTTCCCAGTCTGTCCGGGAGAATATAGAGCATTTTGGCAATTCCGAGTACGAGTACTACAACATTGGGCGTGGAAATTCAAACTTCAAGGAAACCGCGTTAACCTATGATCTCAGCTCAGGCGAGGATCTTCCCTTAGTCTATGCAATCCTGAATCGATTAGATACAAAGGCCACTATTTTCATTAGCAATGACATGTCATCGATGAGTTATGGATCCCTATTCAAGGACAGGAACATTCATTATTTGACTAAAATGGGTGAGCTGGGATGCGAATTTGGTAATCATACCTGGTCCCACTACCACCTGACTCATTCACTCTATGAAATATCCAAGAGCAAACGTCTGAACCTATCGTTTATATCAGACGATGTGATCGATGAGTTCTCACTGATGCTCGAGTTTGACAGGGTGAGAAAGATCTTTAAAGAAAGAACCGGTTTCGAGCTGTCCCCCATCTGGAGAGCTCCTTATGGGGCATTCGACCACCGCGTACTTACCGTTGCAGCCAAATTAGGGTATCCCTACCATATATCATGGTCAGGTAATGAA
>CAYFYU010000001.1:159904-171118 GCA_964347455.1 uncultured Spirochaetota bacterium
GATGTTTTCGACTATGTTAAAAAACGCACAGTTCGGATATACGACAACGACAAAAACAAACACAGCCTCGTAAAAAATCCGAATTATTTCACTTCAGGGGAATTGCTCGCGAGGATGAAAGAATGGGAAAAGGCTGACCCGCATGGATTAAACGGCACTATCTCGATTGCTCACCTCGGAACCACAAGAAAAGTCGACAGGATGGTCAAGATACTTCCAGAATACATTTCATATTTCAGGAGTAAGGGATATCACTTCGTTACGGTTTCTGAAGTAATTAATGACCGGAAGGATTAATAATCCTTACAGGATCGACAAATGAACACGGGACTGTAGAGACACACTTTCCGCACACTGCAGCTGAATAATACCTCTCGTTGGCTAAACAGACAGTATGGCATTTCCTCTTATCCAAAGTGGAGCTGGTCAATGCTCCGAAAGAGCATCGCTGCACACATTTGTCGCATGATCTGTCTATTTTATACAGACAAAAAGGCTTTTCGGGTCGGGCGTCGGGTTCGACCTCGAGCGTCGTAACAAGACTTCCGAGCCTCCCGCAGCATCCCGAATCAGTTATCAGCTGATGATGCAGACCAAAGTTCCCAAGCCCGGCAATGTAGGCTACATGTTTATGTGACCAGTTGCTGAGCAGGGTTGTCCTGTCATAATTATGGGTTGGGGGAATGGGACAACTATCAATATTTGAGCGTTTTAGCTCTGCTGCCAGTTCACCGTTAAGCTCCAGAATAAGCTGGTTGGTTTCTCGATATGCACGTGCCCATATCTCAGAAGGGGTGGAGCCCACCTTATTGCTTTCTGCAATCCCTTTTTCGAAGGGAATAAAATAGCAGATGACTGATTTTGCACCAGAGAGCAATTCCTCAGGTAATTGATGGGAAGGTCCAACATACCTCCTTAGCTGAACGAAGAGGGGGTCTGCAGCATCGGCAATTCTTATGAGTGGTTCTCTGTATCCTGTTGCAGTAACCGATCTCTCTTCGTAACTTTTAACGAAATCTTTAACAAAAGACCCAATATGTGTTCTTGAGCTCATGTTACTCCTCTTCAATGTTAAATCGAGACCCTTTCCAATGACAGTATCGATAAAATGATTTTGGATCTCAAAATAATTTCCAAAATATACTATAAGTAAATACATCATATAAAGATATTTTGTTCCAAAAATGGTAACATTCTAATCTCCTTTTCAGAGAAATTCGGGGAGGAAATCTGAACAGTGTAATTCACGGCATTCAATCCCTGTTAAAACTCAGAAATGAAAAAGATCTTGATTTTCCTGCATTTGGAATCGCCCTCACAATACTCAAAAAAACAATCGGCACGATTGAAAATGTATTTTATTTGTACGAAGAGCTCGGTCTTGATGGTGGATTTACTGTCCAGCCACTTTAATGAATACAAGCATATACGCGTAACTATTCAGAGGTATTACATGAGCAGTTACCCTCAATATCGGACTTTACGAGAATCTAAAAGGTATTTCGAAGTAAGGGGTACCATAGTGAAATTATCAAAAGACAAAAGCGGATAAAAAATTTCTACGAAGTAATATACGACGGTTGTAATCCAAATACCGACAGCTGCCCATGACTTACAAAGGGGTTGTACATTAACTTCAAAGGATATGCAGTGCCTTGCTATAAGGTGAAAGACACCAAGCGGTTTTCTTTTGCAATTATCGGCTCTGCATCAGAGAGAGTTGCTATAAATTCATCATAATATCAACAAGCTGATCTGAACCGTTTTCTTCGAAAAAATAATCACCGCATTCCTGTATACGCTGCCTCTGACTTTCGAAGCGTCTCCACACAGGTACGAATATAGCCTCTTTTCTGAAATACATAACTTCCCAGAAGGCATTGTAACCAGCACCACAGATAATGAGATCAAAACCGTTGAAATAATCAACGACCGGGAAAAGACCTCCTTTAAAATTTGTGGAATACACCATTTGGTACCCCACGTCTTCCAAATATGAGTAATCCTTTTTAATTCTCTCAAATTCTCCGGGTCTCCCGTTGAAGGCAAAGAGACAGATTTTGCCTCTTTTTTTTATCCCCAACTTTGCGAGAGCATCTTTTTTTGACAGTATCTCATTCCTGTTTCGGATAACGACCGGATTGATCTGTTCCATTTCAATGCAGCTTTTAAACGGCTCAGTTGCGAGGACCTTGGTATAATCATCTGGTCTGAAAAATATCGGTTCTTTGGAAAGAGGAATGGTAAAGAAACGATCATCCACCTGCCGGCATAAAAATACCTTTGCACATTGAAGGGTCTGTATAGAACTATGGAGAGAAAACCACTGAAGATCAACAATAAGAATATCGGGATCCAGTGATGTTATTGCTTTGTAGAGCTCTGACTGACGGTATGTTTCTTCTGAAAGCGCCTCTTCACCCTCGAGCTGAATCTCAATATGATTGAATCTGAGCCTATCAGCGAGAAAGGCGAAGGGTGAGCTGCTCAGAATGGTAAATTCCGCGGCAACTCCCTTTCTCCTGAGTGCCGCGCCTATGCTCATACCTTGCACGACGCGTCCCGATCCGGTTATACCGGAGGTATAGAAGACTATTCTCATACTCAGCAGGCACTGTAAAACTTGAACTGCCCGGTCCCAGTACCTGCAGTGCCGTAGGTCTCCCATCCGGCGCCAGTACTACCCTCCAGCGCAGCGAGTTTTCTATTAAACATATTATGATCTATGATGTAGAGCTTCTTGTTTACAGGAGCAACAAACCTTCTCGGTCCGAAGAATTCGCCGGGATTGTCTGGAAGATTGCCGTCATCCTGACTTCCATACGGTTCGCCCTCCTTCAAGTCTTCGACCGCGTATGTGCGTAATGTGTACATTTCTGAATCAACAACGTAGGCATAGGAAGTCTTCACAATTACGTCCTCTGGGTACCCAGACACCCAAACCACTGTTTTATCGATAGGGTTCTCCGGATCAAACTTCATTACATCGTTTCCCTCATACAGTAACGTTGCATAAACCATCCCTGTTTCATCAACCGCTAGACCTGAAACAGAACTGGGATTCACAACAGAGCTGTAATCCGTATCAAGTACGCCCTCCAGATTGCTTCGTTTCAAATCAGGATTGAATGATGTGCTGTAATACAGCCAGCCATTGGCCCTGTCGATTGCAATTGATGACATGCCCAGGGAAATGATATTGTCGTACACAGTGTCATTGATGTCATCTATACGAAGCACACCTTCGCCAGTATCACCATTTTGGGCATAATTAGCAATGTAGATTCGTCCCTGAGAATCGAAATCGATATCGTATGGCTCGAATTCATAGGCAAAAGAAAATCCACTTTCAGTCGAGCTCGATACCAAATTATTCCAGTTCAACTCTGTCCATCCGGCACCGCTCATATCGTCGATCTGCACGACCCTGTTGTTCTCTGCATCCGGGATTATGATCTTCGTCTTGTACAGTGCGAAAGTAATGGTGATATCGGCATCATCTACGTTCAGCAGGTCAGTTTCAACTTTTGCTCCCATTGCAACCGACGTCATCCAGGAAAACGCCTCAAAAGACCTCTGCAGCCCAGGTGGGACAACGATAGAAGCCTCAGTTGTACCGACCGGATAACTCTCACTGATATCATCCACTCCCTCTCCGGTAATACTGAGCTCGATCGACTGTCCGCTCAAAGGTACATTCTGAAACGTCACCGTCACCGTCATATACGTCGTCTGTGACACTACTCCGTACACAGCCATGTTGCCGTCCGCATCTCTGACCAAGACAGTAAAGTAATAGTCGGTCAACTCCTCAAGGCCGGTTACATCCTTTGTAACAATATCCTTTTCCCAAACTCCCACTGGTAATGCGTTTGCCTCGATGTCTTCCACTGTTTCAATGCTGCTCACAGTTGCATAATAGGCTCGATACTCCAGGTCTTCTTGGGCTGTGGCATCATCATCCGCCCTCTCCCAGGAGAGTGTGAGCGAAGTTGCGCCTATGTTTGAAATAATGATTATTCCTGAATTTCCTGGTAGCGGTGCAGTGCCACCTACAGTATCACAACTGGCAATGATTATCACAAATGCTGCAACGACAAAGACCGCATTGTATACCATCATACATATAAATTTTTGTCAAGCAATTAATTATCTCACTTATCCTTCAAAAGCTCTTTAGCCATATTCCTACCGAGGAGCACACATTTCTCACGATCCTCCTGGGTTGGTGAGTACTGCGCCTCGATAATGGGTTCCACATGATGATTTGCACCCTTGTCAGCATATTCGGTAAGAGCCTTCACCGCCCCACCACTCCAGCTGTATGAACCGAATATCCCTAAAATGCGGCCCTTTAACTTCTTATTGTCAAGGACTCGTACAAGCATATCCATGGGAGGAAAGAGCCGTGTATTATAGGTACAGCTCCCGAGTGCAATCCCCTTAAACCGCCAGATGTCGGTAATAATAAAGGACATGTGTGTCCGGGATATATTATGCATCCTTATCCTGTCTATACCCTCCTTGGCGAGTGACCGGGCTATTGCCTCTGCCATGATCTGGGTGTTACCATACATCGAGGCATAGACGATAACCACACCGGTCTCAGTTTCTTGCCGGCTCCATTTATCGTAGAGATTGACTATATATCCCGTGTTTTTTCTGAATATTGGACCGTGGGTTGAAGCGATTATCTTAATATCGAGACCCTTGAGCCTGGCGAGGGCCTTTTGAACAAGGAGGCTGTATTTTCCAACAATATTCGAATAGTATCTGAGTATCTCGTTTTCGAAATAATCGAGATCAACCTCGTCGTCGAATATCCCGCCGTTCAGGGTTCCAAATCCGCCGAATGCATCCCCAGAGAAGAGAATCTTTTCACTTACGTCGTAGCTCATCATAGTCTCTGGCCAGTGTACCATGGGAGTGAAGAAGAACTTGAGTGTGTGCTTCCCGAGCCTCAGAGTATCACCATCCTCAACCACATGGTAACGAGCTTCATCCCCGTAGAATCCTTTCACGAATCCTATCGTTTTTTTGTTTCCAACAATGGTCATTTTTGGGAATATTTCGCGGAGGATTTTCATCGATCCCGAATGGTCCGGTTCCATATGATTCACCACGAGATAATCAATGGTTTTTCCCTTTTGTAATACATCCTTTATCTTGTCGAGAAACTGTGGCAAAAAACCCTTTTTCACCGTATCGATTACGGCAATCTTCTCATCGTCAATGAGATAAGAGTTGTAACATACTCCCTGTGGCAGTGGCCAGATAGCCTCAAATAATTCGGTCTCGAGATCGTTTACACCTATCCAGTATACGTCCTTTGTGATCGGTATAGGTTTGTTCATCATCGGGATGTCTCCAGTGATACCAAAATTGCGCAAATCTATATTGTAATGAATGTTAGTCGAGTAGTAAAGGTTTTGTTGTTGGGCATTTCTAAAAGGAAGAATTCCCTCTTTTATACTTTATGAATTAACTGTACACAGAGGCATCTTCATATTTACGGTTTGCACAGGCTATGGTAAAATAGAGCACTTGAAAATTTAGACAATGTGAGTAGGTTGTATTGATTTAATATCCTCGTGGAGTATAAAATAAATGGGTGGCATACACTGGATAGTAACCCTCTTTTTTTTCACACTTGTCATTGGAATCCTGGCACCAATCGGTGGAGTCGGAGGTGGAATCCTCTTCGTACCTCTTGCCACCGCCTTTTTCCCTTTCAACGTCGATTTCATACGAGGGGCGGGCCTGATCGTCGCACTGTCGAGCTCACTGTCCTCATCGCCTTATTTCTTAAAGAAAGGAATGGCAAATATAAAGATAATGATTCCAGTTGTTGTTGTATCGATGGTAACCTCCATCATTGGAAGCGTTGTTGGACTATGGTTTACCAACGTTTTACCGCAAGGTGGTTCCTATTTCAGCATTTCCTTGGGAGCTTTGCTGTTTTTTATTTTTTTCATAATGATGACTTCAAAGCAAATTGAATTTCCAGAGATCGTAAAAATTGACAGGATATCTCAGAAGCTTGTTCTGAGGGGTGCATGGTATGAACCCTCCCTCGAGAAAACAGTCGAATACCGCACTACGAACCTCTCTTTTGGAATGCTCTGTTTCAGCGCAGTCGGCTTTATAGCTGGCATGTTTGGAATTGGAGCAGGATGGGCCAGTGTGCCAGTAATGAATATAATATTGGGAGCTCCTATAAAAGTATCCGTTGCGACGGGTATGACAATTATCGCGGTTAACAATGCGACCGCCGCATGGGTATATATATCAAGAGGCGCCACCCTCCCGGTTGTGTGCATTCCTTCGGTTGCTGGCATATCTCTCGGAGCCCGAATTGGTGCGAGATTATCGGTAAAGGCAAAGCCTCAAGTGATTAAATATCTCGTTTTAGGAATTATGATCTTTGCTGCTCTTTTAAATATTGGAAAAGGTTTGCATGGTATTGGTATTCTATAAGGAGTGCTCAATGGACGAGAAAAAATTCAGCATCGGTTTGGCGAACCTTAGGTTTGCAAAGGTAGTAAAAATTTGTACATGGATAGGCCTGATTATCATGATATTTTTTGGCTCCCTTTATCTGGCTGGAGTGGGATCGGATAACGAAGTTTCTATAATAATGCAGCACTGGAACAAACCTGTTGCTGAATTCTGGAAGGAAATATCGGGCAAGGAAGTAATTAACTACTCATGGTTTTTATCCAACTTGAACAGAACGGACGCTCTCAGTATGTTAGGAATCGCTTTTCTCTCGCTGACCCCCTTAATTGGCTTGCTGTTTATCATTCCCACGATGAAGGGAATTTACTTTTTGTTATTGCTGGTTTTAGTTGGAGAGTTTCTTTTCTCCATTTTCAGGCCTTTTTTCTAACCCGCAGTAAGTCCCCGTTCGTTATTACCATACTCATGAATAACTTTTCCTGAATTAAGAAACCGACGGGTTATGGAAGAGGCTCACTGCTTATGCAAACAGAAGAAATAGAGGATACCGGCAATAGATTTTGCATCGATAATCTCATTATGCCGTATCATTTGGAGCACTTCCTTTTGCCCGAATGCCTGCAGGCGCAGGTCTTCATCTTCTTCCGGATTGCCGCCAATCCTTTTGAGATCCTCGCAACGCGGAATCAGCGCATAATAGAGATGCATCTTCTCATCCAGTAATCCGGGGGAAAGGTAGTAAGATATGAGATGCTCTATCGATTCGCAGGTTAGACCAGTTTCCTCCTGAAGCTCCCGCTTGGCCGTTACGACAGGATCCTCCCCATCATCGACCATGCCCGCCGGTATCTCCCAGAGATAACCGTCCTCCTCCTCCCGTACAGCGGGGAAGCGAAACTGGTTGACGAGTATGATCCGATCACTCTCCCTACAAAATGGTACGATACCGACTGAATCACCCCTACGGACCACATAACGCGTGTGCTCTTTCCCCATTCGCCCGTTGAACCGCTCCCAGGACAGAAGCGATTTCTCAACCTTGAGATATTCATGAAATATGATCTTCGATGATTTTATTTTGGTTCGCACGTTGATTGCTCCCCCTTATTCCGCTCAAGCTTTCTCTGCAGTCTCCCCAACCTCTTCACTATCAAATCCCGTTCCCTCTCAAATCGGGGACTGTGCTGCGAATAAAAAAGCTGTGCCCGGTCCAGCCGTCCCCGCATCTTCTCCGTGTACACCAGTGCCTTATCAAAGTCTTTATAGACGTGCTCATATATCTTTGCCGCTTCAGTGCAGGCAAAGAGATAATCGGAGAGTTCAATCCTCTTTAGACTTAACTGCTCGAGATGGACGAGCGCCTTCTCAAAGGAGCGCTCTCTCTTGTATATAAGGGCGAGCCTTTTCAATGCCTCGCTGTCATTGGTATGTGCATGGAGAATATCCCTCCCCCTCTTCCTTTTCCCACCGGTTATAAGCATGTCAGAGATCGCTAACGGATTATACCGCTCGGTCTGAGACGTACCGACCGCTGCTGCATTTTGGACCAGGCTCAGCTGTTTAAGGAGCAGGGCAAGCAGTGTCAGCACATCATTTTTATTGTGGAGGAAGACCGCTGTGAGCTCATCCACAACGTTTCTGCCCCGGAGATAGCTTGCATACACGTCCGGGATCTGTGGCCCGGGAATATCGCCGGATCGTATAAAATCGAGTGTACGCATCTCAACAGTGGAAAGAGTAAAGTCGGGGAGATGACCTCTCCATATTCTTCGAGAGGTATAGAGCAGATCGAGATGAACCGGATCATGTTCAAAAAAGGGAAGTCCACCCATAACGTAGCGGTTTTTCATGATATTGTAATCGTAGCTCTTTCCGTTATAGGAAACGAGCCACGTATAGGGAAAGAGCTCCTTCCCTATTTCCTCCAGATAGAGGAGCTCCGAAGATAGGTTGTTTAAAAAATACTGTACAATTTTGAACCCTTTATCCTCGATCCGTAAGAAACCAGCCAGAAATAGGTGAGTACCGGCTCCACCTGAAAGCCCTGTGGTCTCTATGTCGAAAAAGATAAGATCCTTTAATGGGATTTGTAAAGAGGTGGTAGAATCGTTTTTATTGTAATCGTTGTATAAATTTTGAATAATTTCTCTAAACCTGGGAAAGAGGACTCTTAAAAAATCCATTTCTACTGAATAAACATCTTTAAGATGGACCATTCCATGCACATAATCCTTTGGTATCAGTTGCTCCACTCTGAGGATCGAGTGGTTTCCACGGGATATGAGATCCCCACCCAGCCGAGTACGTATATCTTCCAGGCAGTTACCCATATCCGCAGGCCGGCTCCATTTTCTCTGTGTTTCTCTGCTTCTAGCGTAAAGATCAAGCCTTCTCATAGGACACTTCAGTCTTTCGTTTTTTCCTCGCTCTGTTCCACGAGAATCCGGGACATCACCTTCTTCAGTATTCGCTGGGTGAGCTTCTTATTGAGCCGCTCAGGCCCGACACATGATGGACATCCATCGCTGCACTCACATTCCTGAACCCTCCACAGTGCAGCCTGCAGAATCTCGTCTTTGACCTCGAACAATCGGTCTGCAAGACCCACTCCTCCAGGATACCGGTCGTAAAGGAAGACCGTCGGAAGACCGATAATCTGTTGTTTGAGGTTCGCCGCTGTACCAATGTCACGTACATCGGTCATGACATAGATGGGGCTGATATTCCGCAGCAGATGCGATAGGGAAAGAAGGAGATTCTCACACTCGTCCCTCGACAAACCAGAGAAAACTCCCGCCTGGAAGGAGAGGATCAAACTCTTCGTGTGTATTTCTGTTGAGGGGAGATTGATCTCCCCATATCCGACATTCTCATGGGTATTGAACCGTATTTTCTTGTATTTGACAGCAGTGGTCCTCACCAGCACATCGGCGAGGAATGCCCTGTAGTATGAGCGCTCCTCCTCTCTGTCATGTTCGAGGATCTTAATATCGGTTTTTGTCAGGGCATCGGTGTAGTAGTTGGGCCTCGATCGCTCAACATAGGCGATCTGCTTGTCCCAGTCGAGCCGCGTCACGGTGTACTGTTCACTTCCGTGCATATATATGGCGTTTTCATAGAGAATCACAGGTACAGATGCGCGATCTATCTCTCCGATCACCCTCCGCTTACCGTTCTCCATGTGCACGATGACAAAGTTCCCGATGTCGGCACTCCGGATCGACACATTCTCGGCCGGATAGGAACGGTCCTGCCAGTGATAGACCTGCTCCTCACGGTGTAAAACCTCCTCCTCCTCGAGGTATGCGAGTATGTCAGCGATCTCCTCATCACCGAAACGATCTGCATCTCTGAAGGGAAGCTCAAAAGCCGCACATTTAACCTGATCCACCAGGACATAGACGTTGGAAGGATTGATAAGGGCAGCCTCCGGACTTTTTTCCATGAGAAATTCGGGATGGTTTGCTATGTACTGATCGAGAGGGGAGTTACTGGTTATAAGGATGGAAACACTCACACTGGTCTTTCTACCGCTCCTTCCCGCCTGTTGATGAAAGGAGCTCACCGATCCAGGATACCCGGCCATGATGCTCACATCGAGGCTCCCGATGTCAATGCCGAGCTCCAGGGCATTGGTGGATACCACTCCTTTTATGCTCCCATCCTTGAGTCCTCTCTCGATTTCCCTCCGCTCGTTGGGAAGATAACCTCCCCTGTACCCAGCTATTGCCTGGGCACCTCCTCTGAAGGATCGCTTCAGGTAGGAGAGAATCACCTCGGTATTGAGCCTGCTCCGGGCAAAAATAATGGTTGTACTTCCGCTCTGGATGAATCGGGTTGCCACTCGATGCGACTCGAGAACTACCCCCCTCCGAATACCCTGCTCTGGGGCTACGAGAGGCGGGTTGTAGATAATGTAGTGTTTTTCACCGAGTGGGGCACCGCTGTTCGATATCACCAGTGGTTTTGATCCGGTGATCTTCTGAAATAGCTCATCGGGATTCTCTATTGTAGCAGAGGATGCAATGAAAACCGGCTCCGAGTTATAGAAACCGGCAACCCTCATGAGCCTTCGCATGACATTCGCCAGATGGCTCCCAAATACTCCCCTGTAGGTATGCAGCTCATCGAGAACCACGTACTGCAGACCGTCGAAGATCTTAACCCATTTTGGGTGATTGGGAAGAATACCGGTGTGGAGCATATCGGGATTGGTAACGATGAGCCTCCCCGTTAAACGTGCGGACTGCCGTACCGATGAAGGTGTATCGCCATCGTAAATGTACATACGTAGATCGGGTACATCGAAATCGCCAAGTCCCTTGATCTGATCCTGGCTGAGTGCTTTCGTGGGAAAGAGGTAAAGAGCCTTTGCATCGGGGTCCTTCATGAGACCGTCGAGCACGGGAAGATTGTATGCAAGGCTTTTTCCAGATGCAGTCGGCGTTGTCAAGACCACGTTTTTCCTCGACCTGACAGCTTCGTAGGCTTGGGCCTGGTGTGAGTACAGACTTTCAATTCCAAGTGCCTTCAGTTGATCCTTTAAATATGGGTGGAGTTTCTCCGGAATGGGTTTGAAGCTTGCCTGGGTCTTGTCCCTCACTCCCCAGTAGGTGACGTTGTTGACAAAGCTCGGGTCCCTCTTCAGAGCTTCAAGAAGATCTTCTAACTTCAACCCGATACCTCCCTTGGCAGGACTTTCAGCCCTTGGCAGGACTTTCAGCCCTTGACAGGACCTTCGGTACTTGACAGCAC
>CAYFYU010000002.1:0-15349 GCA_964347455.1 uncultured Spirochaetota bacterium
CTATGGAGACCTCTTCCTTTCCGCTCTCCTTTCTCTCTAGAGCCTCTTTCGGCCCAATTCGGGATGATCTTCTCAGAAGGTGCAAGGACTATAATTGAATAGAGAAGGACAAAAACACCCGCTGCAGAACTGAGAAGCAGTACACCCTGTATTTTCATGTATAGTACAAGCAACGCACCGATTACCACACCGGAGAGCCTTCCACCATTATAGCCATACACAATGACAGCGGTACCCTGGGTACGGCTTGCTGAGGTTGTGTGTTTGATCAGATAGGACTGGACGCCAATGAACAGCATGCCCTGTCCCATCCCAGAAATCATGCGGAAAATGGCAATAAGGTAAAAATCCTGAAAAAATGCCATCAAAATGAGACCGCCCGCAGACAAAACCGATCCGGAAGCAATGAGGGGCTTTGAACCACGTCTCTCGGTAAACCACCCCGCTGGTATAATGGTGAGAGCATATGCTGCAAAGTAGATCATGAATACAAATGAGGTAGCTCCCGGTCCGAACCTTGTTTTCTCCGTTATCGATCTGATAAATTGCGGGAGAAACGAAGCATGGAGTCCTTCCATAAAGACTGCCAGAAAGTATACGGGTTTTATCATGTCTCTCTTTATTTCGAGATCGATTTCATCTGAAATTCTTGCTCCTGGTTCTGTAACTGCTCTTCGTCTGAAGGAGATCATAAGGTTCAAAAACAGAGCAGAAAGAAATCCTGATGCTATAAGCAGAACGAAAAAATTTTTCGCGTAACGCCAGAGTTTTCTGTTTATTATGCTCCTTGGTATGCCAATGTGTATATTTTTTTCGCCACTTAAGGAGTAAAGGTTCTGAGAAAATTGGAAATCCGAACCTGATGGTTCCCACTGCTTACCAAAAAACTCACTGTTGGTATGTATACTGATTATGTTATCTTCTGTTAGCGCTATGAAACTTATCTCTGGGTTCAACTTTTTATATTCGTAAAAGGCATCCTCCAATCCGCTGAACGTCGATATTTCTAGTCCGATACTGAGTGCAGCATCGATTCTTTCACTGACCGATCTGGACAAAGCCTTTATTTTGCCCTGTACTCCTGATGAAAATATGCCTATGAGCGTAAACATAACAAAGGCTGCCATCGCGAGGAAGGCAGTGCTGTATGACAGGGTAAGCCATAGTCTTCCTTTTTCCTTCCAGCGATTTTCTGTGAGAAGTATAAACATTGCATAAAAAATGAGGAGAAAAATAATTACATAAATACCGGGTTTGAAACTGGCATTGATTCGTTCCTTTATTATTGATTTTTTGGTTACTATCTGAAGAAAGCCAACTTCTTCAAACTTATTCCTTAGGGGCAATGAGACAATATAAAATGTTTCATCTGTATAAACATGGTACTTTGACCTTTCTTCCTGCATACCAGTATCGAAAGTTTTGGCCGCCGTAATTGTCGTTGGGGTAGTCTGTGAGGTGGTACCGTTGAAAAAGATCACACTGTTCTTCTTATCAACCGCCCTTATCTCACCTATTGAAACTTCGGATTCAATGAGTGGGTCTGTCAGTGGTGAAAATCCAGGGAATTGATTAAGAGGAAAACCGGCATGAAGAAAGGTGTTTAATGTGTTCTGTGCCACTTCGCCAATAGCCGCGAGCGTTTCAAACTGCAGGTCGGGATAGGTGCGATAGGCTTCACCGTATCCAATGTAGAGAAGAAGGATAAGGGATATGCCTAGTACGATCACCGGTACAATAATGTCCCGTATCCTTGATTGCAACCTTGTTTTCTTACTCATAACGATCTGTACCTATGTTAGAAGTTCAATTATGTTTTCAATAAGAATTTGCTTATGGGTTAAAAGCTCATGTATATGGTTCGCTAAGATGAGTCTGATGAGATCGTTGTATTCGAGCTCATAATCACAGAGGCCGATGTATATCAGGTTCGTCACACTCTCCTCTGGCTTTTTCAGGTCAGGTTTTGGATTTGCCTCGAGAACGAAAAGATTGCCTTCCTCATCTGCACGCACATCGAGACGTATGAGAGAATCCAGTGTTAGATCAAGGTAAACATTCTGAGCAAGCTCTTTCAATTTTCCTATCAGAGGAGCGTTTTCCTCACCGCATAGGAGTTTTGCCCTATTGGCTGTGATAGCCTTTTTATCCATTGATGTAAATATGCGTTCTCCCTCCTCCAGCACACGCTCGACTGGAGAAAATGCAAAGGGCTTTTTCTGCTGGGCAAAGGTACCGTTGTCATAAATAATGTTACCGCATACGGCAATGCAGAATTCCCTTCCCCCCAAGTATTTCTCTATGAGAACCGTATTGAGTGTGTTTTTATAAACAGCCGCAACAGCATCTGAAAGCTCGTCAATGGTGTCAACCACTTCTACAAGGATGGAGGCACGACCGGAGACAGGCTTTACGATAAATGGTCCCGTATAATCGCCAAAATTCTTATGAAAAATTCTGTTTATTCGAGGGTTGAATCTGCCTCTCTTGGAGTTCCAGTTCATAAAAGGAGCGGTTGGAATACCGCAGCCATGACATTCCAGCTTAAAGGTATACTTGTTGTCCAGTTTGGCTGCATTGAGTGGGTTATGGCCCACATAGGGAATACCGAGCATCTCAAGCATTGCTGGTGTGTGAGAAAGAGGACAGTATCCCTGAACACCACCTGAGTTTAGCCATACGAGATGGATGCCATATTTTTTGATGTTTTCAATGAAAGTCATGTCATCGGGTATCACATAAATGTGCCGAAAGCCTATTTCTTCAAGACTCTCGGCAATGTCTTCAGCTACTACTTTATAGCTTTTCCAGGGGCGTGGATTGTGGGTTTTATTGATAACTGCTCCATCCCTGTTTTTATCTCCGCCATAAACAACACCTATTCGGAGATCTCGGGAGAGCGTCTTCATGATCTGGTCAAGCATCTCAATGGAGTAGTCGATCTCTTTTGTTTTTTCTTTAATCATGATTTATAGGGTATGTATATGATTGTAAGAGAAGAGTTAACATCATGTCAAGAGCCTCAATTAACTTATCGTCGAGCCAGAAATAAAAAATTATCTGAATTCTTACAGTTCCAACTCCATGATCATATCATTTGTTAAACGCAGGCGTGTTGCTATTGTTCTGCTGATGTTGGTTAGTAGTGTAATGGAGATTTTCGGATTTTCTTTTTGTAACTGGTTAAAATTTTCCAGTGTCAACCGGTAACAAACGAGGGTATCTCGTGCAACAACAGTTGCGGAACGTGGTTTTCCATCCAGCAGGGCCATTTCTCCGAAAAAGGTACCAGAGGAAAGTGTCTGAAGTCGTTTTTTCCGGGCCGTTCCAGGTAGGTCGATGGTGATATCCGCCAAACCTTGCGTAATAAAAAATAGAGCATCGCCTTTGTCTCCCTGTCGAAATATCTCTTTCCCTTTGTCGTATTGTTCACGATTTAAGTACCTGTTCAGGATTTGCAGTTCATTTGGACGTAAACCTTGAAAAACGCTGAGCTCATTTATTGAAATTTCTGTGTCTCGGTATATCTTATCAGAGTACTTGGACAACAGCCTGTCTTCAAAATATTCAAGGGCGATATCAGTATCCGGAAAAATAAACTGTCTGCCCCTTTGGTTGAAAAAATTCATTGCTAACAAAAACTGCCACAGCGGTCCTTCTTTTTCCAAATAGCTCACAGCGAGGAATTTGCCCTGTTTTTGGAGCCGGTCATAAGCCTGCTGGAGTATCCGTACGCCGGTGCTGTCAATGTCATTTACACGCTTCATATCTAAAACAACATAAATAACACCGCTTTCTGACAGTGCGTCAATCTCCTGTGCCAGATTATCGGCTGACCCGAAAAATATGGACCCATCCAATTCCAATACAGCTATTTTGTGCCCATGTTTCAGAAGAAGCTCCATCGAATTCTCATCTCGCCTTCTTTTAGAATGTACACTTGCTCCGCTGTATTTTCGCCGGATTACTGATCTGCTCATTCTGGCAACAAACATGAGGATAGACACGACCACACCGATACCGACAGCAATTATAAGGTTTAGAAAAATGGTAACAAAGGTGACCAGGAGGATGATTATAAAGTTACCCAAAAGCTCTTTTCTGCGGGAGGATTTATCAAGTATAATATTTTTTAACAACTGCAGGCTCCAGTTATCGATCATCTGAAAGGCTATAACAATAACTATTCCTGCAGTGACCACTATTGGTATTTTGCCTACCAGGGAGGAAAGGACAAAGATTATTAAAAATAAAGAAATGCCGTTCACTGTCCCTGATAGTCGCGTTCTACCTCCCGCTTGAAAGCTTACAGTACTTCTCCCTATAGAGCCCGCTCCTGCAATACCTCCAAAACAAGCAGCAACAATATTACCAACTCCCTGACCAACCAGTTCACGATTGGTATTTGATCGTTTATTCGTTAAGTTTTGCATGCTCAGCGAGGTCAACAGCGATTCGGTAGAACCAAGTACCGCAATACCGAATGAAGCGGGAAGGATGGATGGCAGCAATCCTACAAACTCTATACCCTTGAATACTTCCCAGAAATTTTGTAGATAAAGGGGTTTCGGGATCTCAAGGCTGATCTGCCCGATAGCAGGACCCAGTTTGCTGCTGTAGCCAAAAAATACAAAGGCATAATATAAAAATGAGCCTACCAACAGGCCAATAACAGAACCAGGTACTTTCTTGATAAATTTAGGTACAATCCAAACCATTATTACTGTGACTATTCCAACTAAAAAGGTAAGCAGCTGTGTTTCCGGTAGACTGCTCAAAAAATCAAGAAAAGATTCTTTTTGTGGGATACCAAAAAAGTTCCAAACCTGACTTAATATGATAAGAACTGCTGAGCCGTTGAGGAAACCGGCAATAACCGGGTACGGAATGAATTTAATCAGGCTTCCAAACCGAAACACCCCAAAGAAAACCTGAATGACACCTGCTAGGAATACCACCAGTAACGCGAGCGTCAAAACAATGGATATCATTTCTGGGTGATTGGGAGCAAGCCGGCTTGAGACTAACAATTGTGCCGTGACAGAACTGAGAATCAACGTAATGGTAGCCTTTGGACCTGATATCATTCCCGGGCTACCTCCGAGTATGGCTGCAAACAGTCCAACAAAAATAGCGCTGTAAAATCCTGCCCTGATACCGTATGATATGTAATCGCTTCCCAGGGGGGAAAATGCAATTATTCCAAAGATGATATTCGTCGGAACCGATACAACAGCCGATGAGATACCACCCAGTATATCTCCTGTCAGGTTTGTGCGAGGATTATCATCCACTTGTGATTATTCCCGAAACGCTAACTTTCATAGCTTATACAATGTACTCATCTAGTAAGCTGCCTGAATATGGTACATCATAAGAGTAGGTAACAAAGTGTCCTCTCTTATTCCAGTAGCATACAGGTAATCATCATATACCAATACAGTGGATGTCTTTCGTTGGTAAGGTGAACCCATCCAACGACCCTGTAGAAAAGGATACTGGGGATTGGAAATATCAAGCACTATCACGCTCGATTCAAATCGAGACAGATATGCGTAGTTACCAACTGCATCCACGTCCATTGCACATACGATCCATCCCGCGTTATAGGGCCATGGCCAGTCATACTGTCCAATGGTGACTGGTTGTAAAGGGTTTGAATAATCGATAATGTCCACGGATCGGTCCCAGGCAGCGAGGTATACATAATCATCCTCCACGTCGAGTCCCATTGCATTGCCACCCTCATAATAGGTACTCAGAACCTTTGGATTTTCGGGCATGGAAATATCGATGGCAAATAATCCCGAGGTGTACGCTGCAGCGTAGAGTGTTTTATGATGGGCCACCACCTCTATCGTGTCGCTTATCATTGGTATGACGGTAATCTTCTCCGGGTCGTACGGATCCGAGACATCGACAACCAGAATGCCACCGTCAAAGTTGGGAAGAAAAACGTAATCGCCCACAATTTCGATTCCCACCTGGAGGTCGTTGATTCTCCAAAATCTATCGCCATATGCAGCCTGTAATCCTTCGCCGATTTCAATAAGCTGAGACGGGTTGGATACATCTACTATATTGAGACCGTAGCCGCCCTCGGCAACGAATGCCAGATCACCGACGACCTTTACACCCAGGCAGCCGGCCTGTGCTTTATAGGATCCGAGCCGATCAAATGTCGCAGGTGGAGTAAAGCGAACAGTTTCAAGCCCTTTCGTCCGTATGGTACTAAATATAGTGTCGTTGTATATGTCTATGTCAGTGATTCCCTGATCTACACCGTAATCATTGAAAGTGACCACCGGTCTGTCCGTAAGATCGAAGAAGTCATCACCACTGTATACAACAGAAAGGCCTCCCGTCCCCTCATAGGGATCAGAAACGTATGCGATCTCGCCTGAAATGCTCAAATTACCCGTTATTACCTCTTTATAGATCCGTTCGAGATACATCCCTGAAGGGTCCCTAAAATCAGGAATGAAGTAGCGATAGAGCCCCTTGTTTTCAACTACCGCATAAAGGTAATTTCCTACAATTGCGAGATCCGAAATGGACCTTCCTGATTCAAAGGTAAAGTAATTCGAGAAGTTATTGGGAGGGTCTAGTATATTTACTATCCGAATTCCCTCGTCCGAAGCGATGTAAGCATAGTCCCCAGCAATCTGTACCTGATTGGCAGCCGTATCCATTGTATATGTGGCGATGACGCTAAGGGAAGAAAAATTAGGAGGACCTGATATATCAATTATGGCAAGCCCCCTCTTGTCGGTGTAACTTCCACACACATAGGCCATTTCATTTACAGGGTCAACAAAAATCTGATCTGCAAAGTCGATATTAGGTTTCAGGTATAGTTCCTTAAGTCTAACCGGATCGCCTGGATTGGTGACATCATAGATAAACAACCTTTCATAATTGGTCGAGAATGCATAATCCCCTTCAATAGCGATATCCTTGCCCATGGTACCTGTGGGCGAGCCAGAAAGATATTGGATAGATTCTTTTACAATCTTCAAATATTCACCAGTAATTGCTGGGTTGATTCCGACCACAAAGAGAGGTTTATCATGCGCCGAAATGTACGCATAGTCTCCCTTGACCGCAATGCCGGAAATACTCATTGGAGTTTCGGGTGATGGATTTGCCAGGTCAGATGTGTTGATCAACAGTGGTTTCGAGGGATCGGTTATATCCAAGATATGGAAACCTTCATCATAGGAACTCATATATAAACGATTTCCCACTATGGTATTGGTACCTGGGTGTGAGCCGAGCTCCAGGCCCGCAATCTTATGAGAAAAATCGAGGGTCGTGGTCTTCCCGGGCATGGGGTAGCTGAAAGTGTTATTGTACTTTTCGGGTTTGATCTTGTAGTAGTAGGTAACGCCATCGGTAACATTGTTATCCCTGTACTGCGCCTCGGAGAGTGTGTCGGTTAATTGATAGTAAGGCCCGTCCTTATTCTCAGCCCGGTATACCTGATAGCCTACTTCGGCAGGTATGTCATACCACCATATGTCAATGATATCTAATCTGTCCTTGGTCACTTTTGGTGAAAGTGTGAGCCGAGAAAGGGGTATTGCTTTTACATAATCAGACCAGCTGTCATCGAGTTCGGGGGCAAAGTGGGCTCTGAGACGAAACACGTGCATCTGCCCGTTTTTTACTCTGTCAGTATTAAAGGGATCTCCGTCGTGTATGTAGGTGTTGAGCACGAAGCCGGGCTCGACTTTGGAAACGGTAAGACCGTTGGTTCCCTCGGGGATATTGGGATATGAACCGTCGGTTGTATAGTAGAGGGTATAGCCAGTGGCCCCGGAAATGACATCCCAATCGAGTGTAATAGAGCGGTTTTCAGCGGTTGCCGTGAGTGAGGGGATATCGTTCCCGCCGTCGAGAAGGTTGATGTATTTCTCTGTTATATTGTTGTTCCAGTCGACTGCAACGAGGAGAATCGTGATATTTCCAGTAAGTGTCTGGGTGGGAAAAATGAACGAGAAATTATTGTCAAGTAAGGCCACTTCACCGCCTATTGAGGTGGCTAATACTTGATAATACAGGGATCTTATGGTCCCTCGGTTGTCGCCGTCTTTCTGTGATGAATCCATAACGTATCCGGTAACGAGTACGTTTGAGGCGTAAAAGCTTCCCTCATCCGGGCTGACAATGGTAATTACCGGTTCTAAGTGGTCCTTTACGTTGAGCAGTGTTTCGTTATCGATAGAGGAGGTGCAGGAAACCAGAAAGAGACAGGCCAGTAATAGGGTAATTATCAAAACAGTAAAAAAGAAAATATACTTATTTAGCATATATTTTATTCCATATAGACTAATATAGCGCAAAAAACATACTTTTTAATTCAAATCCCCCGTTTCACGTTACTTTACAATGAATTTGTGTAGTATGTCAAGAATTTGATTTATGTCAGTGCTATGATACTTTTTGTTAACGAGGTAATGGCATTTTTTGGGCATGCGTTTTATAATGTGGAAATTACCGGATTCAATCGAAGCCTTTTTACCAGGACAATGCGGTGCGTTTTATCGGCGATTTTCACATACACTCACACTTCTCGATTGCGACAAGTAAAAACCTTATCCCTGAGCATCTGGCCCACTGGGCGGAGGTAAAGGGGATTACAGTTGTCGGTACCGGTGATTTCACTCATCCGGGCTGGCTCATTGAGCTGCAGGAGAAGCTCACACCTGCAGAGCCGGGGCTCTTCAGATTGAAGGACGAATATGTAATCAACCCTCCAACTGGTATTGCTCCACAAAATAGGCCGGTCCGGTTTATTCTTACTGCAGAGATCAGCAACATATACAGGAAATACGACAAAGTAAGGAAAGTACACAACCTCATCTTTGCACCCGATTTCGAGACTGCAGTGAGAATTCAGGATCGACTCAATAAAATAGGAAACATCAGCTCCGACGGAAGGCCGATTCTGGGTCTCGATTCAAGGGACCTGCTTGAGCTCGTACTTGACTGCTCGGAAAGATGCTTTTTTGTTCCTTCCCATATCTGGACTCCGTGGTTTTCAGCACTCGGTGCGCAATCGGGATTCGATTCAATCGAAGAGTGCTACGATGACCTTGCACCCCATATCCATGCAGTTGAAACAGGGCTGTCCTCTGATCCGCCTATGAATTGGATATGCAGTTTTCTCGACGGATACACCCTAATTTCAAATTCTGATGCCCACTCTCCCGAAAAACTTGGCAGGGAAGCGAATATATTCACCACAATGCTCGATTACGATTCGATTACCAAAGCCATGAAAACAGGTGAAGGGGCTTTTCTTGGCACCATTGAGTTCTTCCCACAGGAGGGAAAGTATCACTACGACGGACACCGGAAATGCGGTGTGCGAATGAACCCCCTGGAATCTCTGAAGCATGGCAGCATATGCCCTGTGTGTGGTAAAAAGCTCACCATCGGGGTATTGAGCCGTGTTGCGCAGCTTTCCGACAGGGACGATCCCGAATCTCGTTTAAAGAGGCCATCCTATTTTTCGCTCATCCCACTGAAAGAGCTCCTTTCAGAGACAGCAGGTGTCGGAGTAGGGTCAAAAAAGGTCGAGGTATTGTACAATTCTCTTGTGATGCGAGCTGGTTCAGAGCTCGAGCTTCTCATCGATATGCCCATTGATGATATAAAATCATTGGAAGGGGAGTTTCTTGCAGAGGGCATACGCCGAATGAGAAATGGCGAGGTATTTATCGAAGAGGGCTTTGATGGGGAATACGGCAAAATAAGGGTATTCGATAGGGATGAGAGGAAGTCGCCCGGATTTGGTGGCATGCTTTTCGGTGAACCATTTTTACCTGGAAGTGAAATGCAAACATCCGATCGAGGTGCTGTTACTGAATCTCGCACAATCGAATCATCGGAACAGAAAAAAACGTTACGACCAGGGGACGGGTTCTTTACCTTTGATGTGCATGCATACAGGGAACTGCGGGATGCACAAATGGGAAAGCCACCGGACCGATCTCATATCCTGGAGACCGATAACCTTTTCGAGGCTCTCCCCCTTTTTTCCGAAGAGCAACAGGAACCAGATTTTCTAGTAGAACTCAATATTGAACAGCGAAAGGCGGTATTACACCGAACAGGACCGGCGCTGGTGCTCGCAGGACCCGGTACTGGAAAGACAAAGGTGCTTACCCTCAGGATTGCATCACTTCTATCCAATGGCGTCGCTCCACGGTCGATCCTCGCCGTAACATTTACCAATAGAGCAGCAAATGAAATACAAAGTCGAATTGAGTCCTTTCACACCCTTAGGGCCGCGATTTCACAGCTTCAGGTAAACACATTTCATTCTTTTGGACTCTCAATACTTCGGCAACATATTGGAAAAACAGGACGGTCTTCGGGGTTTACCGTCATCGATGAAAATGATAAAAAAGAGCTCATCCTGCATGATACCCGTCGTCTTGGTAGTGATGTGAGTGAAACGCTCATGGGCATCACCGATGCCAAAAGGAACCTCCTTGCTCCGGATGACCTTAAAGACAGTGTACTTGCAGAAGTTTACAGAAATTATGAATCGTCCCTTGTGCAGCACAACGGTTTTGACTTCGATGACCTTGTCTCTCTTCCCGTGCAACTCTTCCGCATCTATCCTGAAATTCTCGACGAGTACAGGATGAGATACTCATATATCCTGATCGATGAGTACCAGGACATCAACTTAGCGCAGTACAAGATGATACGGATGCTCATGCCTTCCCAAGATGTAAATCTCTTTGCAATCGGTGATCCCGACCAGGCAATTTACGGATTTCGTGGAGCTGATGTGCGTTTTATCAATCGATTTACAGACGATTATCCACAGGCTTCAATATTCAGGTTAAAAACCAGCTATCGATGCTCAGATTTTATTCTAAAGGCTTCGCGGGGTATGATGGAGAATGTTGATTTTAAATCAGGCTTTCTTCAGGGGTTGAGCGGAGGTGTAAAAGTTCAGATTGTGGAACACAAAACGGATAAGAGCGAAGCCGAGTATGTGGCACGAACCATTGAGCGAATGATGGGTGGGCTTCGGTTTTTCTCGATTGACAGCGATATTTCAGAGGGCATAAAAACAGAGGAAATAGAGAGTCTTGCCGATTTTGCAGTGCTCTGCAGAATTAAAGAGCAGATGAGGGTGGTGGAAGAGGCCTTTCATAACCACAGCATTCCCTACCAATCTGTAGGTAACAATCCCTTTTATCAGGAGGAACCACTGCGTTCTCTCATCGATGTGTTAAAACTTACCCATAATATGGAGAATCGATACCTCCGAAATAAATTGATAAAAAGAAAAGTCTTCAAAGAAAATCGGCCGGCTCCACGTCTCACCAATCGGGCGAGCAGTGTTGTGGATGCAGCCGTTTTTACTGCAGAGGCATACTTTGCAGGTGAACGGGAGAAGCACGAACTTGCATTTAAGCGGTTTTTTGCATTGTGTGAGGATTTCGGCGCAGATTTCGATGCATTCCTGCAGTATATTGACCTCGGTTCCGGTACCGATACATACAGACAGGCACTCGAACAGGTTGCTCTCATGACACTCCATGCTGCGAAGGGACTTGAGTTTACCTGTGTTTTCATTCTTGGATGTGAGGAGGGTCTGCTTCCATACTCTCTTTTTCATGAGCAGTCGTTCGATCTGGGCGAGGAGCGGAGGCTTCTCTACGTGGGGATGACACGAGCGCAGCGTTTTCTCTTTCTCAGCCATGCAAAAAAGCGATTTCTCTTCGGAAGAGAATACACTTTGGAGAGGAGCCCCTTTATTAATAGTATTAAAGAGGAGCTTTTAGAGCTGTCGAAGAGCGAATATATGAGGAAAATGGTGAAAAGGGAGATGCAGCAGGATTTATTTGAATAAAGGTCAGCTTCCCAGCAATTCTTTTAGCCAGCAATTACTGCTGCTAAACAAAGAGTTGGATATGGAAGAACTCATTAATTTTACACTCAATGATAATCCCGTCATCATGACTATCAATGGAGAGCGAACACTCCTGGGGTTTTGCGCACCGATTTAGGAATAACAGGAGCCAAGTACCGCTGTGGAAGAGGTTACTGTGGAGCCCGTACTGCTCTCATCGACAATCGGGCCGTTCAAAGTTGCCAGGTCCCAGGGTGCCCTTCAGTGCGGTTTTTGTACGCCCTGAATGATTCTCAATGCCTTAAGCTTGCCTCATGGAAATCCAGACCCTTCCCGCGCTGATATTATTCGGGAAATGGATGGAAATCTTTGTCGCTGCGGATCCCATACACGCATTGTAAGAGCAAATCTGTCTGCAGCGCAAGAGATGAGGAGAAAATCGGTATGAGAAGACAGGATTATTATCGCGGTCTTGACTTTTCTGATATAGAAGTTCTTCCTCCCCTTACTCTCACAAGACGTGAGCTTTTCAATGTTTTTGGCGTCGGTATCATTATTTTCTTCTCATTTGACAAAATTGAAGCCTTTGGAGATACAGAATCAGAGCAGGTGCAGAGACGCCGGGAGATATTGCGGCAAGAGGAGGCTTCTGACTTCAATGCATTTTTAGGGATTGGAGATGATGGCAGAGTCACCTGGTTTTACCGGTAAAATTGAGATGGGACAGGGCATTGTGACGTCTCTAGCTCAGATGCTAGCTGATGAACGTGATGTGTCCATGGAATCAGTTCAGATGGTAATGGGTGACACTGACCTCTGTCCGTGGGATATGGGAACTTTCGGTTCATTAAATAGCTGCTACTTCGGTCTCACCATGAGGGCAACCGCTGCAGAAGCCAGAGCTGTTTTGATGGAGCTCGGAGCAAATGTTCTTCACATTCCCTCTCTCGTGTGAAGACTGAGGATGGATTCGTCATTGATCGGGCCAACCCCCAGAACAAGGTTTCCTACGCTCGTATCGTTAAAATAAGAAAATAGAAAAATATCTGAAGCAAAAGCCTCTACTAAAGAATGCTTCGGAATTCAGACTAGTGGGGAAGCCTCTCTCCCGAAGGGATGCCTCCCTAAAGGTAACCGGAATAGCACAATTTGCAGGTGATATCCGTTTACGGGGCTTGCTTTATGGGAAACTCTTAAGACCTCCCGCTCATGGTGCAAACCTCGTTGAGGTTGATAGCTCCGCTGCTGAAAGAATAGAGGGAATTAGAATCGTCAGAGATAATGGCTATATTGCTGTGCTTCTTGAAAACCCGGAAGAAGCTGAAAAAGCGTTGAAAAGTATTAGAGCAGTTAATAAAACCGATGAATCGAAAGTTGATGACAGAACTATTTTCGATCACCTAATCAATGTAGCTCCGTGGGGCCTGGTCGTGGCCGATGGTGGAAACATCGAAATAGGAAGAGATCTCGCAAGCGAGACATTTAGAGAAACCTACCTCAACAGCTACGTTGCCCATGCACCAATAGAGACCCATACTGCATTGGCTCAGGTAGAAGGGGGCAAGTGCACTGTTTAGGTTTCAACACAGATTCCATTTGGGGATAGAGATGCGGTTGCCAGTTCAATTGGCTTTACCCCTGCGAACGTTCGAATAATTACTCCATTTGTAGGTGGGGGATTTCACGGAAAGGGTTCGAACCGGCAGGCAGTTGAAGCTGCGCGATTGTCCTAATTGGTCGGAAGAGCCGTCAAGGTATCCTGGAGCAGGGAGGACGAATTCTTCTTCGATTCTTTTAGGCCCGCTGCGTTCGTAAAGATACAATCTGGAATTAACAATACTGGGAATATAGTGTACTGGGACTATGAGGTTTATATTGCCGGCCAGAGAGGGGCTGCACAATTTTATGAGATACCCCATCATCGGACGGTTTCCACAGGGGCATCTCATCGGGGAGGGTGGAGAGGGATTCCCTTGATTTTAGGCTTATGAACTTGAAAGACGACAGGATGCTTAGCGTACTGAGGGCTGCAGCTGTAAAATTTGGCTGCCCACCATCAAAGGCCCCAAGCGGTCGAGGTTATGGTGTGGCCTGCGCAATGGACGCGGGAAGCTATGTAGCACATATGGCAGAAGTTGAAGTCGACAGGAGAAGAGGCAAGGTTCAGGTCAAGCGAGTCGTATGCGCCCAGGATATGGGGCTTGTGATCGACCCTCAGGGAGTACGATTGCAGATAGAGGGGTGCATTACAATTGGTATAGGTTACGCGTTGACAGAGGAGATTCATCTTAAAGGTGGAAATATTATTGACAAAAATTTTGATACATATGAAATTCCCAGATTCTCGTGGCTGCCAGAAATCAAAACAGTGCTTATCGATAATCGTGACGCACCTCCCCACGGGTGCGGAGAGCCTGCCATTGTCTGTATGGGTGCGGTCATTGCGAATGCGATTTATGATGCAGATGGCGCTCGACTCTTTCAGCTTCCCATGACTCCCGAGAGGGTCAGGCGGGTGATACAGCAGACATAGTCCTGTTTTTTCGTCAATATTCCTTAAGGATGTCTTTTGCCCAGCTCAGTGCTGCGGAGACTGCCGGAAAACCAATAATGGTTGTGAGAAGAATGATGCAGTGGTATATCTCCTGTTTGGTTGCTCCCGCCTTGAGGGCTCGTCTTATATGGCTGTGTGTTGAACCCTCCGATTTGACGGCAATTGCAGCAGCAAGCTGAACGAAGTGGGACATTTTTTCATCGAGAGGACCCTGCGACCGTATAACCTGTCCAAGATCATCCAGTGACTTAAAGTAGCCTTCAAAATGACTCTTCAGATTTTGATAGTGTTCTGGTAAATATTCTTCTGTCACTATTACCTCCTTATTGAGTTGTTTCCCTAAACCGATCCCCGCGCAGCTGAACAAGAGTGATGTCGGGTTTCGTTGCCGGCATTTTTGTTGCTATGTTGTCAACCCGTGCAGAAGTCGCCGGGTGCGTCTTCATAATACCACCTTCCGATTCCTGGCCCATGGCAATGGTCCGATTGAGGAAACTCTCAAGTGCTGAAGGGTCGTACCCAGCTCTTGAAAGATAGGTAAGGCCCGATACATCAGCCTCTGCTTCCTGCGTCTGGCTGTAGCCGTTAACCACCACTTTCATGAATACATCCTGAATCGAACCCTCAAAAATCGAAAGGAGCTCACCGAATTCCGTAGACGTAGTTTCTTGAACAGCCTCGGTCCCTAAAACAACCGCAAGATTGGTCAATCGGGATGTTTGAATTGCCTCGACGCCGTCCCTGTGGTTTATATGAGCTACCTCATGGGCGAGTACCGCGGCGAGTTCATCCTCATTCTCCACAGCATCGATAACACCATTTGTGATAAATATGATGCCCCCAGGAGAGGCAAATGCATTAATCTCATCCGTATCGAGAACTGCAAAATGATAGCCGCCATAAGTGATCGGTTT
>CAYFYU010000002.1:15359-15633 GCA_964347455.1 uncultured Spirochaetota bacterium
AGAGCGACTGTTAGTCCAATAAGGTTGACATATTCGGTGAGCTCTTCGTCTTCCAGAAGTGGGTAGGTCTGGAGAATTTGAGCTGCCACGGCGCGTCCTAAATAGTATTCCTCTTCCTCCGTCAAGGGTCTTGCTGCTTCAGCCGTTGCGGTGACTAACTCCATTATATCTAATTCCGCACAGCTGACAATGAGCAGCATCGCTAGAGTAAAGAGGATGATGACTGTAATAAATATTTTTCTTTTCCTCATGGTAAATTGAGCTCCCCCTCTTC
>CAYFYU010000002.1:15643-35899 GCA_964347455.1 uncultured Spirochaetota bacterium
CGCGTGGTGCGAACCTGCGGCGACAAGGAAATCATGTTCTCCTTCCTCTCCAAGCACGGCATCGACACTCCGCAAACCTGGACCCCCGCCGAAGTCATGAGCCGCCGTCGGCACCGCTTCCCCTACTTCCTCAAGCCCCGACGAGGCAGCGCCAGCAAGGGCAACTTCATCTTCCGTTGCAGATTTCTTGCCACCAACCCCGAGATCGGCTAGGGTGATTTTCGGTTTTTCCACAGCGCTTTTGTGAATACATCCTTCAACATCGTTGAACTTGACCCGGTACCAATCTCCCTCCCTTGAAACTACTTAAAGTCTATCATTATAGCGGACCGTAGCGACTACTGGTGCAAAAAACCTACAGGATGCCCTGATTGCATTTTCTTTGGTAATGACCGTTACTGTTTCGGCTGCAAAAGCCAATACTGAAGTGGTGATGAGCATGGCAAGTACATACAATATCATTCGTTTTTTTCGAAACATAGTAGATGCTCCTCCTTCATTTAAAACTCTTAATTTGGGTTACTTTGTTTTCATGACGAACACACCATCCCAGTCTTCGGGTGGTGGGGTTTGAGCGTACTTTTCACATCGCTCGATGTAGAGCTCCGCTGGTTTATCATCCGTCTTGACCCGCAGCGTTTCCTGAAAAAGGATAATGGCCTCTTTCCACTGCTTCTGCTTATAGGCGACAAGCCCATTTTCAAATTTTTTGACAGCCTCCTGAATTTGTGCTTTTGGTTTTTCGTAGTCTATCAACTCATAAATCGTAACAGGCTCCCTCTTTCCCTTAACTCGGACCGAATCAAGTTCCCGTACGTAGAGGTTATTACTTTTTATCAATGCATGGGTATACTGGCTTATAACGATGTTCGTACCGTACTGTTTGTTGATACCCTCGAGACGGGAAGCCAGATTTACATTATCTCCCATTATGGTGTAATCGAACCGTTCATCAGAGCCCATATTACCGACGGTCATCTCACCAGAATTAAGACCGATTCCTATATCGATATGTGGTAGATTACGTTCTCTCCATTCTGACTGAAGTGTTTTGAGTGATTTGATCATATCTATTGCTGTTTTACACGCCCTGAGTGCATGGTCGGGTTGCTCCAGAGGCGCTCCATAGAAAGCCATTATGGCATCACCAATGAACTTGTCGAGCGTGCCCCGATAGTTCATTATGATCCGGGTCATGACGGAGAAATATTCATTGAGAAAATTCACCAGTTCTTCCGGGTCCAGACTCTCTGATATGCTGGTAAAACCTCGAATGTCTGAAAACAGGGCGGTTAAAACTTTTTTCTCACCTCCCAGTTTCAGCTTCTCAACCTCCTTGAGAATGTTATCGACCACGGCTGGTGCCACATAATGTTGAAATGCATTTTTTACCTCTCTTCTGCGCTTTCCCTCCGTGGCATAGCTGTAAGTGGCAGTGATGACAAAGCTTACAACGAGAGAGATAACAGGAGGTGTTACATCCATGTAATAGGTTTTTTTAAAGAGAAGCGCAGGTAATAAAACCGTAGCTGCGAGAAGAACGATGAATAGTGATGAGTTGATGTACATGGAGTGGCTTCTCATCACGATGAAGCTCACGACCAGACATATGAGAAAGATAAAGAGGATTACGTAGATACTTTTCACAGGGGTCACAAAGGTCTTGTTCAGGATATTATCGAGGGTGGTAGCGTGAACGAGCACACCGGTTGATATTGATGAAACTGCTGTTGGTTTGAGGTCGTAGAGTCCGGCTGCGGTCATCCCGACAAAAACGTATTTGTCCTTGAAGTAACTTTTCTGAACAGCTGGTTTACCTGAGGACAAACTTTCGAGGTAGAAGTTCAGTATCTCTGCTGCGGAAAAAGTCTCAAAAGGTTCCGAATCGGTGTAGAACCTGAGCAGGAGCTTTCCTTTTTTTAATGGAAGCGGCTCATCACCGAGTTTAAGGGTCTTCTGCTCTATCCGGATAACTCCCTTCTTAATGAAATGACCGAGTATGAAGTGGGGGATAATGACCTCGTTTAATCCAAACACAAGCGGAACCTTTCTGTAAACACCGTCTTCATCTGGTGAAATGGTAACATTTCCAGATCCCATTATACCCTCTTTGAGCGGATCGATCGGCGTAATTGCTGAGCTGTAAGATATGTCGGTATCGATCTCCTCCTTTACAGCAATACGTTCGATAAAATCCTCGTCAAGAGCACTGAGATGGATTTCCTGATTGGTGAGAAATACGGGGAGGTAGACGTTCGAAGCTGTTAGCAATGCTTGTGCCAGGATCATATCGTCTTCCTGGCCGTAGGAAGATGGTTCCGTATAGAGTACATCTATAAAGACTGCCTCGGCCTCTGAGAGGTATTCGATAACGGGCGCGTATATCTGCCGGGGCCACGGCCAATTAATGCTCTGTTCGCTCAACGCATCGATGCTTTGCTGATCGATTTCAACCATGATGACATTTTGAGAGGATGTCTGTGGATTGAGAAATCGGGAAAAATTGTCGAATACCTTCAGCTCAAAGAGATTCAATATGCCAGAAAAATAGATTCCAAGTCCAACGGCCGTCGAGAAAAGTGTTAACAGGACTATTTTCATGGATCGGTTTTTCATGAATGACTCACTCCCCATTCAGTGAAAATTTTATATAATTTCTTTAGTTTAAATTCTGATCAACTAGCTCGGTCGAGTCAACATTAATTGTTAAAAAGATTTTGCCGCCTGAGAAATTGATATGAGGAGAACAGGAGTTTTTGGGAAATATTGACAATTTATAGGACGCCTTTATAATGGAGCAAAGCAACCATTGTCTCTGAAACGAACGTGAAAGGAGACATTTCATGCAGAAAAAAAAAGTAACCTCAATAGATAAATTGGGAGCATTGCTGACCTATGAAAAAAGTCTTTCAGAAAATCAGCTACAGTTTGCCCTACAGACTCAAAAGGAGTACCGTGAGGTATTAATACCCTCCCGCCTTGGAGAGGTATTGGTAACCTCGAAAGCCTGCCCTGCTACTGTTGTATCAAGTGCACTGCACCGGCAGCGAGATCAGCAGGTAAAATCTAATACCATCGGTCAGGTACTGCTCGAACTCGGGTACGTTACCAAACCTCAACTTGATAAGGTGATGGAAACGCACCTGGATCTTCTTGCTCCCTTCGGCGAGATTTTAGTGGACCAGGGAATTTGTAACCAGGAGCAGATACAGAAAGCACTTCACATCCAGCTCATGAGAAGGGTATCGGCGATACGCCGTCCGCTCTCATCCAATTTTGACCCGGTGAACATAATGGAACTGCTGGTTGAGGAGGAGATCGATGAAATAGTCAAAAGGGAGGATGGTTGTGGCTGTGATCAGTGTCGTGCTAATATTCTTGCCGTTGCACTCAATGGGCTTGCTCCCCGCTATATAAGCGATATGTCGACTCTCGTAAGGGAGATGGATTCATATCGTGAAGAATACGGTTCCCTTATTCGAGAAAGGATACACAAGGCAGTTGAACAGGTTAAAAAGTATCCTAAGCTATCATGCAGGATTACAACAGATAAGGAGGGAGGGGAGATAATTGGATCCGTCATCGCTCGGATTTCGAATCGGCATGTTCACCTTACCCAGGATCATATTGAACGGCTCTACGGCGATGGTTATGAGCTCACAAAGTGGAAGAACCTCATCCAGCCTGCGCAGTATGCTGCTAAGGAAACGGTGACCCTTCAGGGGACTAAGGGTACTGTTGAAAGGGTCCGCGTACTCGGCCCGGCACGTTCTGAATCACAGGTGGAGATTTCCGGTACTGATCAGTTCAAGCTTGGCGTCCGGGCGCCGGTAAGGGAGTCTGGACAGTTAGAGGATACTCCCGGCATAGAAATTGTAGGCCCGAAGGGCTCGGTACATCTCGAGAGAGGCGTTGTCCGGGCATGGAGGCATATACATATGGCGCCTCAGGATAGCAGATCCTTCAGGGTAAAGAACAGAGAACTGGTCAATGTGCGGCTGAAGGGAGACAGGACGACGATACTCGAAGATGTTCTTGTGCGAGTAACCGATACATCGGCATTAGAGATGCATATAGATACGGATGAGGCCAATGCCGCCGGGGTTGCACAGGAATCCAACGGTGAGGTATTGAATCCAACCTGAAATAACAAAATCTTGATCTCCGGCTCTATTGTATAACGATAAATTTGTAATTTCTCTTATTTGAGGATGGGAGTAAATTTTATATATGAGACAAAATAAAATGTCTAAAGTATTGATGGGCATTTTTTTTGCTCAGTTGGTTTTAAGTGGTTTCATGGCCATTTTTTCTCAAAAGGCTTCCATCGATTTTCCGATAAATTTGAGTGTTTCCCAATGGAAAAAACGTCTTATACCAAAGCAGTACCGCATAATACGTAGGGGAAGGACCGAGAGACTACATAGCGGAGTATAGGATAATTTTTACGAAGAGGGTATCTATCACTCTGCTGCCACAAGACAACCGGTTTTCAGTTCGGGTGAGAAGTTTGATTCCGGTACCGGAAGGCCAAGCTTTTACGAGCCAATTGACCAGGATGCAGCCATACTAATAGAGGTTTCCGGATGGATTATGAAAAGAGTTGAGGTCCTAGACAGTTCAAGTGGTGCTCATCTGGGCCATGTATTCGATGACGGCCATGAGCCAACCGGATTACGATACTGCATAAATTCCGAAGCGCTCATATTCGTTCCCAAGGGTACGGACCCCCCCGATATTGTTAAGGAGTATATTGAGCAATACTGAAAATAGGTCTACTTTCTATAGAACTCCCAGATACGGCCTAATACTTGTTCGAGGCGTGTGCCAAGGGTTTCATTCTGTCTTGTAGTTGCATCATCCTCATTCGCGAGTACCCCATAGGGAACCTTCATATCCTGAACGTTTAGATAATTCAAGTCAGGGGCGGAAAAGGTATCCCAATCACTATCTCTGTAAAGGCTTTCCATTTTATCATCTGGAAGGCTGTGCTCCAGTATGCTGTAAGGTTTATCCGGATTGTAGCGTCTTCTATTTTTTCGTACCGATTCTTCATATGAGACTTTAATATAGAGGACGGCTGCTCTTTTCAGTATATCTTGGTCTAGATGAAGAAACGCCCTTTCAAAACCACCATGTTCGCTTCCCCTGGAGAATTCGATGATCGTGGTGTACTTTTCGTGATACCGATGATTTTGCCAAATTCGTTTTTGGTATTCAAGACAGATTCGCCGTATGAGGAGATCCCAGAGATAGACGTGCTTAAAGTATCCGTTCTGGGTTGTATGGAGACGGGAAAGTCCCAGATCGGATAGAATTGTATCCTCTTCAAGCCAGGTCCAGAGCATGGGGAAGTCATCGATCTCCTCAAACTCTCCAATATGAAACCGGTGTACACGTTCATCTGGTGATGTGGATCTGAGATACTGAATAAGCTCACTTTTACCTGCAGCAGGCCGGCCTAGAAGTATCAGAATATCGAATGTATCGATTTTTTTCATTTCAGTAGGAGTATCTGCTGCCACCGATGAATTCCCTTAAAAGTGAAGATTTCGGTACAATACTTTCGTCGCTCCATTCAGGAAATTCAGCGAAAATTCTTAAAACCCTCTGGGCCCTTTCTAGAGCATCGCCCTTCTCCTGATCATCCTTGAACTCCTCGATAAATCCGGGGAAGAACTCCTGCAGCCGATATTTCATAATCGGGAGTTCGTAGGCTAGAAAGCTATTCACAATTGCATGCGCACTGGTGATCCGTGAAATGATATACCGTAGTTCGGATCGGCGGACGAAGTGCCAGTGAGTGATAGTCTGGTTCGGGCTGTAATTTCTAAACTGCATATCTCTCACCATACGCCTGAGCATACGAATATCTGGCCATCGTAGAAATATACCCTCACGGTCTTTTATCTGTGAAAGGGTTTCAATATAAAGGTTGAACTTGTTTTCCCACGGTATTGCTCCGGTCATTTCTTCGAACATTCCATGGAGAGAATCGATGAGGAGTATATCCCTGGTGTCCAGGGTGAGCTCTTCTGAAATTCCCTCCCTATTTCCTGTTTTAAAGTTGTAGAGGGGGATCTGTACAGTTTTGCCTTCGAAAAGCTCCTGAAGATGTCTGCTGATCAGTTGGAGGTCAATCGCCTGTGGCGTTTCGTAATCGTAATCACCGGAAACATCCTTTGGCTGATTCTTGAGGTCGAAGTAATAGTTATCAACATTGAGTGAAACGAGTCGGTACCCCATGTTTTTCAGTGTCTCTTCGAGTTTTATGGTTGTTGTTGTTTTCCCTGATGAAGAGGGACCACAGATAACGATCAGTTTAATCTCATCCATCCTGTTTTGAATCAATTGAATCGCCTCTTCCAGCTCTTTAGAATAGAACTCCTCAGAGGCTCGTACCAGCTCATCGTATCGGTCCTCTTCAATGATCTGTTTTAATTGCTCCAGTGATACGCACCCGTTGTCAATCCCCCAGGAGAGTGCAGCCCAGAGCTTCTTGTAGGGAACATTGTCTGAAGAATAGGTGAGGCTTTCCTTACCCGCTCTTTTCAGAGCATGTTCGTACCTGTAAATGATATAGGCCTTAGCCGTTTTAGCATGACCTCGTTCGATAAGGCTTTTTTCGACCAGATCCTGAACCTCTTCAACAGTTGGATAGGTGTATGGCTCCTCCCTTGCCATAAGTCGGGCAATAACATTGTCGGTTACCTTTTCTGCTGCACTTCTGTCACGTCCGCCAACCGATATTGCCGCCTGAAGAACAGCCATGGTAATTTTGTCTCGATTAAAACGAACGATCCGTCCATCCCTCTTTATGATTTTTTCAATCATGAGGATGCCTCTATACAAAACGCTGCCGTATTTCCGCGCTCGCGTAATCAAGAATTGCCACGGTGAGTGCTATAAACCACACGGCAATACCTGCGGCGCGATAATCGAGAAGCCGTATGTACTGAACGAGGAGAAAACCGATGCCACCGCCACCGACAAGTCCGATAATTGTGGACATGCGAACATTGATGTCCCACCGGTAGATAGAGAAAGAGACGAAGGGCGGGATCATCTGCGGTACCACTGCATACATGATTGTCTGTAACTGCGTTGCTCCCGTAGCCTGTATGGCCTCAATTGGACCCGGGTCTATGTTTTCAATCGCTTCTGAGTAGAGCTTCCCGAGTGCGGCAATAGAGTGTATGGTAAGAGCGATAATGCCTGCAAATGGTCCCAGTCCCACCCAGACTACAGCGATCAGTGCCCAGATGAGAGGTTCGATGGCGCGGATAATATTGAGAATCGTGCGAGTTATGTAATAGATGGTTATGGTGATCCAGGAGCCTGACATCAGGTTACGGGCTGCAAGGAAGCTCACCGGTATGGCGAAAATGATCCCGAATAGCGTCGCCATCATACCCATGAAAATAGTTTCCGCCATGCGCTCCAGTGTTAGTTTCAGGGGATCGTTTATGATCAGGTTCCCCATTGCTGTGACCTGCCGGGCTTCGACACGGTTATACTGTGGACCCTTGGCACTTGGCGGAATGAGCCGATAGGGCATTATGAGGTTGAAGCGAAAGGAGCCCTCGTCGTCGGTCATGACAGAGACGTACTGGCCCTCCTGCCGTGGACGAAACTCATTACCCAAGGAGTCGATCCACCAGATCTGTGTTTGGGCATTCGGTACGAAACCGCTACCCTCCAACAGCAGGGTAGTGCCCTCAATAATCCGATTGTTTTCGTCCATCCTTGAAAGTTGTCCACACCTTGGCTCGCTCTTAAGGTAGGGTTTGCCCGGAATCTCATCAGGGATTGGAGGAATATCGTCTTCGCAATCGATCAGTATATCCTGTCCGGCATGGATCTCCTCTGTTTCTCTGGTTACCGCGGCCTCCCATGGCCAGAGAACCCTTGATAGGGGTGGTATGGCATCGGGGAGTTCCTTTACCATTTTGTATAGATTGATCTCACTTATCTGCCACCCCATTGTGAAGAAGATAACAAGTATTACGATAAAGATACCGGGGCCCTTCCTGCGTTCCGGTCGGGTCAATCGGTGTGCGTCCCAACTATTCCAGAGCCATACGATGATTGTACACAGACAAAGGAGGCCCACAAAGATTGGACGCCGATCGAAAGCCTTTGTGAGCTTTGCCAGAGCACCGATTTCACGGTGGGCGAGGAGATGGATACGCCAGAATAGTATAACGAGAATGCTGGCCAATGAGCCGAGTAAGAGCAGTCCGCGCCTGAATTCGCCGGCGAGGATCTGGCCCAGACCTGGGATGATGAGCGAGGAGATACTCGCTGTGGGGCCCGAGATACGGGAACGAGGCATCTTCTTGTTCTTAGGGGTCGGTTTCATTGCAGCGTTTCACTCTCCCTCGGGCCGGCGCTAACCCGAACAGCCTCTTCACCGTAGATCTCCTTGAACTCCTCGTCGGTCATACCACGTATTTCTTCCCTCCCACCGCGATAGACAATCTGTCCCTCACGTAAACCGATGACCCTGGTTGCATACCGCTGGACCAGATCGAGGTAGTGAAGGCTGCATAAAACGGTCTTGCCCTCTTCCTGATTCATCTGTTCCAGGTACCCAAGTATGGTGTGGGCAAGTACCGGATCGAGGCTTGCAACGGGCTCATCTGCGAGGATCATACGGGGCTGCTGCATCAGCGCACGTGCAACACCTACCCTCTGCTGCTGTCCACCGCTCAATTCATCTGCTCGTTTATGGGCCTGATCGGCTATACCAACACGCTCGAGAGCCTGAAGTGCCATTTTTCGGTCCTCGTTTGAAAAACGGTGCAGAAGGGTGGAGAATGGGTTCGCGTATCCCAACCTGCCGGAGAGAACATTGGTAAGAACGTTTGAGCGTTTGACCAGGTTGAAGTGCTGAAAAATCATACCGATTTGACGGCGTGTCTCGCGTAATTGTCCGGAATCAGCGAGGGTAATATCCACATCATCCCAGATGATTTGACCCTCTGTTGGATCGATGAGACGGTTGATACAACGCAGAAGAGTGGATTTACCGGAGCCGCTCAGGCCGATGATGACGAGAAATTCGCCCGACTTTACTTCGAAATTGAGCTCTCTTAGGGCAACAGTTCCATCATCGTATATCTTGGTGAGGTTTATGATTTGGAGCATCTGCACTCAATTACGAATAAGATTTATTTCTGCAGTTCATCAATGCTGAGGCCTGAAGCCTGAAGCACCTGTCTGAAGGGGTCGTAGAATGTATCATCATGTCGTTCAAGCGCAGTCCACTGATAGGCTGTATTGAGCGCATCCTTGCCCTCTTCAGTTTCGGCTATTTCCAACAGTGCATCGACGATCTTGTTACGAAGATCCTGCGGTAATATAGGAGAAAATTGAACCCCATCATTGGGAATATCAGCTGTGACCTCGATGACAACGACCTTCTCCATAACATCGGGGTGATCATCTTGAATTCTCGGTCGGGCATCAACGTAGGTTGCTCCTGCGTCGACATCGCCGTTGTAAACTGCAGCGACAACTGAGTCATGACTTCCCGCATCGACGATCTCCTCGAGATCTGATTCAGGATCGATTCCGGCAGCGCGCATTGTCAGCATTGGAATTATCCACCCGCTCGTCGATAGTGGATCAGGCCTTGCAAAGGTTCTTCCTCCAAGTTCTGCAACCTTCGAGATACCGCTATCCGCTCGAACGATGATCTGGCCGTTGTAAGTGGGACTTCCAAAACGTACAGATACAAGTTCGGCCTCAACGACACCACGGTCAGCAGCCATTACGTATGCAAACGTGGCCAGGGATGCCATGTGTGCCTCAGGAGGATCACTGGCGAGCGCCTCGATGACACCGGCATATTCGGTCGCGACATTTGTCGAAATGTAGAGGCCTGTCTTTTCTAACAGGAGGTCGGCCACCGATTGGGCGCCTGCCGCAACACGCTCCATCTCGCCAGATGGAACAAAGGACCAGATAATAGGGTTTTCCTCCGAGCCCAGAGGTTCTTCCTTCTTACCTGCAAATAATAACGGTGAAACGAGGAGAAAAACCAGTAGTGGAAACCAAGCTTTTTTTACCATCTTTTCCTCCCTCTTCGAATTTTTTGCGATGCCTTTAGTACTATACCACATCCTGTTTTTTCTGTCTTTAGAATTTTTAATTATTTAATGTTCTGATAGTTTACTCGTGGTGTCTGTGAGGATTGAGGATTTTTTAGGAAAGGTTCATACATTTCTTTCTCATTTTCAGAACAGATTCTTCTGATGTTATATTCTCCAATCTGTCTAAATCTACCCAGAGGAGTTTGCGTGATTCATCACCGGGGGAGAGTTCTTGAGAATCATCGGTGACAAATAAAAACCGTACATCGTAATGAAAGTGTTTTTTTTCACCTCTATATGGGGGTACGATGTGTATATCAATGTCAAATATACTGTCACCCCTCGGTTTAAAGTCTTTTAGTCCAGATTCCTCAACTATCTCTCGTTTTGCAACGTGCAGCAAATTCATTTCTCCATCAGCGTGGCCACCAAGCTGTACCCATTTGTTGAGTTTTTGATGATAGGTCAACAAAGTTTTTGAGAAGTCAAGGTTCACAATCCAGGCAGATCCAGTTAGGTGGACTGGAAAATTGTTCCTGAAAAAACAATTGGGGTATCTGTGGATGAGGTCTTTAAATTTTTGGACGAGCTCGGTTTCTGAAGGATATCGCGCACTGTAATCAGTCAATTGGATCAAGAGGTCCATTATATTTTCTCATTGAACATTCTCTCGAATTCCCGCTCTTTTTCCAATACTTTGACCATGTAGGAGCCCGCACCTTTGGTGTACAATCCATTATAATGAATTACAGCCTCACCCCACGATTTGTATCTGTTCCTGAGCATTATTAAGTGCTCGCTTCCCAACCGAATATTTGTTTCTCTCTCATAGAGTTGCTCTTTTGTAAATTTCTTGAAGGTCTTACTGTTGAGTGACATGAGACCATAATCGTATGATCCATTTGGATTTTTATTGGTTGCCATCGGATCAAAGTTACTTTCGACACTGATAACACTGAACAACAAACTAACAGGGATATCGTAGATCAGCGCAAAGCTGATTATCATATGAGCAAGTGAGGTGTCACTGATAGTATCAGCGTAGATCTGCACGACCTTATCGGTATGACCCTGCTCTATTAATTCACCTATCTTCTGATTTATTTCTTCTCTCTCAAGAAAGGGCTTATATTTAATTTCTGTTATTTTTTCTTCGTTTATTGTTACCTCGGTCTCATTCAAATTTAAGTACATGTTCATTGAAAGCATCCCGAAAATGAGAGAAACCAACACCCATAGTACAAATTTTCCTTTTTTGCTCATCGCTCCGCTCCAGCTTTCAAAATGTCAGAGAGTCATCCACCAGTCTTACCTTCTATATTCTCCTTGCTTAAGTAGCTGTGATTGAAAATTTTTGTTAAAGAATATTTAGGTATTTATAATAGGATTTAAGGAAGAAATCTGGTGGTGTACTTTCTCCATAAATTACAATTATTGATTTATGCACATAATATAATGATTTATGCTGTATTTGAGTAGCTTTTTTTACGTTTATTGGCCCTCGGTTTCTGTTGGTTTTTTTAATCGAGGTGGTATAATATTACTATTTTATAAAGAGGAGATGTGTATGTCCAGTTATGTTGACATTCTGGAGAATATAGCGAATCCCATTGCGGAATTGGTTTTAAGTAACATGAAATTTTATCTTCTCAAAAATCAGAACAATGGAAAAGGTACGATTATTGCGACGCTGTTACCTCAAGTGGAGCTCAATAGAATGATCGATGATTTTCGAATCTATAAGAATTGGAATGTTGAAAATTTCATTGACTGGATTCGAGAGATAAAAGCTATTAAAGTATATAAGATAGATCTGCGTGCTGTACAAATCAAGGATTACTGAGTATTGCACAGGGGAGGAGGTTCGTATGAGCAAGAATCAATTTAGATGGATGATGGTACTCATTGTTGTTTCCTCACTTGTTGGAGGAGCAATGATGAGCCTGATGATCAATTCTAATATTGCATTCGGTCAGGCAAGAGTGGAAAAGATCATTCAGGCTGAAACCTTTCAGGTGGTTGACAAAGATGGTAAGATCGTTTCAGAGTACGGCCTTGCATCGGACGGTTCGATAAGGCTGGGATTCTGGGATGACAACGAAGTTTATCGGGCCGGTTTCGGAATATTCGAAAAAGGTGCAGGAGCAATAACATTTTATGACAAGGACGGCAATGCGGTAACAGAGTATGGTATAGCCCCGGATGAAGTTGTGCGTATCGGGTTCTGGGATAGAGACGATGTATACAAAGCCGGACTGGGTATGTATAAAGATGGTAATGGCGCTTTGACCTTTTATAACGACGAAGGAAATGCAGTAACAGAGTATGGTGTTGCACCTGATGGAGCCGTACTGGTGAGTTTTTGGGATGACAAGGGTGTCAATCGTGTTGGTATTGGGGTTTATGAAGAGGGCGATGGTGCATTGACATTCTACGATGTCAGCGGTAGTGCGGTTACCGAATATGGTATAGCACCGGACGATTCAGTACGTTTGGGATTTTGGGATTCGAAGGGTAATTATAGGGCGCATTTCGGATTTTACAACGAGGGCGAAATTTTAATGTATGATGGGAGTGGGCGTACCATCTGGTCGGCGCCATAAGCCGTACTGCACATTTCCTATCGAGTCTCCTTTGAGGTTGACATAGTTATAAAAATTAATTGACAAAAAATCCCTCAAAGGGTATACTTTCATCTCTTTTACATGGTCGCGTACTATTAATTTTCAGGAGGTTTTTTTGTAAATGCCAGAAGGTAAAGTGAAGTGGTTTAATGAGAAGAAGGGTTATGGGTTCATTACTAGAGACGACGGCGATGATGTTTTTGTCCACTATTCAGAAATTGAGATGAATGGCTTCAAAACATTGACTGAAAATCAGGAGGTGAGCTTTGAAATAAAGGAAGGACCCCGGGGGCTTCAAGCCACCAATGTAAAACCCATTTAACCATTAAACACAATCTAAACCAAAGGCCCCGTTGTAGCGGGGCTTTTTTATGGTTTGTACTAAGTTTCAATCCCAATTCAATCCTGTATCTTACTCTTCGTTCATTAATTTATTCTTGACAAAATACCGGTAGAGATATAAGTTATTAATTGTTATTTTTAGTTTGAAATTTGAATTATATGAAAAATAAAAATGAAAAAAATGATTTATATGCCATAAAAACATCAAGTAGTGAGGATGAATTTATTTCTGTACGAGACGTCTCGAAGCTGTTACACGTAAACGAAAAAAAGGTATACACCCTTGCTCAGGAAGGAAAAATACCTGGTACAAAGGTAACGGGAAAATGGCTTTTTCCAAGAAGAGAACTGGAAGGTCTGATGCGAGTAAGGGCTACTCAGCTGTTGAACAGATTCTCCGCGGAATATGCACCCTATAAAAATGTTGTACTTCTGGCCGGGTCGGATGATCCCGCAATAGGTATGGTGCAGGGATTGCTGCATAAGATATATCCAGAGTACATTTTCTTTTCTGCGAGCGTTGGTAGTGGAGAAGGTTTGCGTCTTTTGAAGAACAGTTACTGCCATATAGCCTTGAGTCATCTCTTTGATCAGGATACGGGGGATTTTAATTTTCCTTTTATTGGAAAAATATTTGATCGACCTGAAGAGCTTGTGTTGATGAATCTGTTTTTCCGCAATGTCGGATTCATATCAAAACAGGGTGATGTAGGGAACTTCAAGGAGATTACACATGGGAAGCTTCGTTTTATAAACAGGCAGAAAAAGTCGGGGATAAGAAACCGGATTGAAGAGATGCTGAAAGAGGACGGTTTGCCGGTTGAGAGGATAGTCGGATTTACGGATGAGGTGTATACCCATCTGGATGTTGCAGCGCATATAGCGGCTGGGAAAGCCGATGTGGGCATAGCTGCTGAATCCGTTGCACGAATTGCGGGTCTTCATTTTCATAAGCTCTTTGAAGAGCGGTTTGATATGGTAATTAAGAAGAAAGATTTCTTTGAAAAAAACATTCAGGTTTTTATTGAGTTTATACGATCATCGGCTTTTTTAAACTTACTGAAGAGCATGCAGGGTTATGACACCCGCGAAACTGGAAAGGTTCTATATCCACGATCTGTATAGAAAGGAACTTTTACTTGAAGACCTGTAGAATTGTGCTTCTCGGCATTTCCATTGTTTTAGTTGTGGTGTCTTTTAACATTGGCTTGACCGATGACCTTTTACTGCACATGGCGACCACAACCAGTACCGATAACACGGGTCTGCTCGATTATCTAGCCCCATTATTCGAGGCGGATACAGGAATAGAGCTCAGGTGGATCGCTGTTGGTACCGGTAAGGCGCTGTTACTTGGGAAGAACTGCGATGTGGATGTGCTCATGGTGCATTCTCCGCCTGCTGAAAGGGAATATATAGAATCAGGCTATGGGGTAGAGCGTCACCAGTTCATGTACAATGATTTTATCATTGTGGGTCCACCGGATGATCCTGCCGGGATAAGAGGACTCCCGGTCAGGGAAGCGCTCACCCAGCTTAATCGATTACAAATACTGTTTGTAAGCCGGGGGGATGATTCGGGAACACATAAAAAGGAAATTTTTCTCTGGGACGATGCAGGACTTGCCGTTCCGGAACGTAATCAGTGGTATATTCAAACAGGTCAGGGTATGCTCCCCACGCTCATAATTACTGATGAGAAAAAAGGTTATACTCTGACAGACAGAGGAACCTACATAAAATATGAAGTAATCATGGGAAGCAGACCATATCTTCAGATTCTCGTTAAAGGAGACCGTAACCTTCGCAATCAGTACAGCCTTATAGCTGTCAATCCGGAGAGATGCCCAACAGTTCGGCATTATCTCGCCCAACAATTCATCCAATGGATCCTGTCGTCAAGAACACAGGGACTCATTGGAGATTTCAGATTGCAGGGAAAACAACTCTTTTATCCAGACCAAGAGCTATCTCAATGAGCTATATTGCGCACGGATTTATTCAGGCAGCGAAACTGTTGATCAGCGCTGATCCCGAGACCTATACAGCAATTTTTACCTCGCTGAGGATAACCTCCCTTTCCATTACGGCGAGTCTGCTCATAGGAATACCCACCGGATTTTGTCTGAGTTACTACTCCTTTCCAGGTAGAAAGCAGCTCCGGGCCATCATTGATACGTTGCTCGCCCTTCCCACTGTGGTCGTTGGTCTCTTTGTCTATGCACTCATTTCGCGGAGGGGGCCTTTGGGAAACCTTGGTTTGCTCTTCACCATAAAGGGTATTGCAATTGCGCAAACGATTCTCATCCTGCCCATCGTGATCTCACTCACAGCAACTGCATTTGACAGCCTGGATAGAAGGGTGAGAAATACGTTGATCACCCTCGGTGCGAGAGGAAGGCAGATAATTATCGCCAGTCTTTTTGAAGCACGGCACGCAGTATTTGCTGCGGGTGTGACCGCTTATGCGAGAGCCATATCTGAAGTGGGCATATCAATGCTGATCGGAGGAAATATCAAGTGGCAAACTAGAACGATTACTACCACAATCGCTCTGGAAACCCGCAAGGGTGAATTTTCGATGGGAATAGCACTCGGAGTTGTATTGCTCCTCATTGCATTTCTTGTAAACTGGATATTGATATTCTTTAAGAGACATGCCAGATGAAAGAAACCTATCTCTATGAGTTAGTCGAATGCAAAAAGAGAAACAATGAGGATTTTCTGCTGGAGATCCCGAGCCTGAACCTGAAATCTGGAGAGTCAGTTGGGCTTGTTGGACACAATGGAAGCGGAAAGAGTACGCTTCTCAGGTTGCTCGCATTTCTCGATCAGGTCGATGAGGGATTCATTCGTTTCAACGGTGAAGGGGAGAGAAAAACACATTCTCAGTATAACCGTTCAATTACCCTATTGCTTCAGGAACCCTATCTTCTGAAGAGAACAGTATTTGAAAACATTGCCTTTGGGATGCGGGTACGCAATCAAAGGGCAGATATTAAGAAACGTGTTTATGAGGCTCTTCAGCTGGTGGGACTACCACCTGAAAGATTCATTCATCGACGCTGGGCAAACCTCTCTGGAGGAGAAGCCAAGCGGGTTGCTCTGGCTTCAAGGCTGGTATTAATCCCGAAAGTGCTTTTGCTCGATGAACCCACTTCAAATGTTGATCATCAAAGCGCAACACAGATAAAAAATTCAGTAAACAGATACAGGGATCGTTACAATATTACACTCGTGATTGCCAGTCACGATCTTATCTGGCTCAATGGTATTACTGACAGAACGCTCAAATTGCATGATGGCCACATCGTCGGTCGCGGTACCGATAATATCGTAAGTGGGAGGTGGAGACCGGACAAAGCTGGGCTCTGGTTCCGGACACTCCAGGACGGGCAGTCCATTCGGAGCATTCATCCACCCAGTGAGGATGCCATCGGCATATTGAACTCATCGAACATCATGATTTCCAACGAACCACCGGATAATATCTCAGCACAGAATATTTTGCATGGCATGATCACAAATATGTCACCTGAGTTCGAGGAGGAAAAAGTGCGTGTGGATCTAAGTGTTTCCGATATTCATTTTGCCTGCAGTGTAACCCACCGTGCGGCTGAAACTCTTAAACTTCTTCCCGGTAAAGCTATCTGGGTTGTATTCAAGGCATCATCCATCATCTGGCATTAATTTTTCAACATTTTCTATATAAAATTGAATATTAAACTTGGATTTACATCCATTGTAACTCATATATCTGATCTTTCCAAATATCGGACGCTCAAACCATGGACGGTCGTGGATACCGCCAAGAGCCCATGCAATCCCTGCATAGCCGTTCGATTCTCTCCCATCGAGTTCATACTTATCGTTTAGATAAATTGAGTGCTCCATTGCTTCTTCAACGCTCTGTGTCCATTCGAGTATCTTTTTAGCCCAATACATTCTCATATACCCATGCATCTTCCCTCTTTTCACCATCTCTTCTTGAGCGGCGTTCCAGAGGGGATCGTGGGTCTGCGCGTTTTCCAATTGCTCAAGAGAGTATAGATACATTCTCTTGTCCTTTCGATGCTTCGAATGTGTTTCTTTCGCCCAGTTCGGGAAGCACTCAGGGGTATCGTCTTGGAGGATGTAGTTGCAAACATTATCTGCAAGCTCACGACGAACAATGAGTTCTTCTAAAAAGGCCTCTTTTGGCGCATCATCAAATTTTCCTTTTTCTATTTCCAAGGCCACCCGCTGAGCAGAAATCTGCCCAAAATGTAAATAGGGGGATAAGTTTGAGAGGACATTCTTTGTTGGGTCGTTTCTCTCCTTATGATATTTGTTGATATTTCTTTTCATAAATTCTTTTAAAGTTTCATGCGCTTCATCTTCACCTGCTTTTATCCATTCAACAGGTTTCACATTCCAGTTAATAGTAAGAGTATGAATTGCTTGAGACCAATTAATCCCCCCTCTGTTACTGCTCAGCGTATAGGGATGTCTCGTGATATTGGGATATACATCGAGGAATTCCGGTAAAAGCCGCTTTATCTTTGGACGGATTGTATAGGCAGCATATTCCTGTTTTTGTGAGGTTAGCCAGCAGGGCACGATATTGCGTGCGTCGACTTCATAAAAGGAAATTCTTATAGCATCTTGCACCCTTTGCTTCCATTCCCTCTTTATTTTGAGAGGATCAAAATCTGACACAAGCATACTGATATTGTGCCTTTCAACAAATCTCAGGAGTTCCTCTACTGGATACCCCTGAAGGAGAAAAAAAGGGATGTTTTTTTCTTTAAGATCCCATTCAACATTTTTCAGGCCTTGGATCATGAACTGGTACTGACGAAATGTAGCATCCAGGAATCGTGGAGCAAGGCAAAAAACCACAACAAGGGGCTTCTTTTCCATTACGGCGAGATCCTGGGCATATATGAGGGCCCAGTTATCTCTTACGCGCTGGTCGCGGCTCATCCAGTAGAGTACTGGACCTTTTCTCTTTCTACCTTCTTTCAAGAGCCGCACTCTCTTATTATTCATATGCTCCCCGAAAATTCAGGTCAATGCGCTAATTCTAGAGCCTTTAGAGCGCTCAATTCCTTATCCTTTATCTCGAGCATTAAGTCGAACTGAAGACCTGCCGTTTCAATAAGAAACTGTTCAAATAATGCTGGATCGATGGTTTCTGCATGTTTGCCCACCCGTTTGCCTTCTTCTTGAGAGCTATAGTCAACCATTAAGATTCCGTCTACATCATCCCAGGTTTGAGATGCAAGTCTAATAGCTTTTCTGAGAGATTCACCAGCATTAAAACACTGATGATGAAAACTATCAAAGAGCACTGGGATACCTATCTGTTCATGTATAGCTAAACAATCCCCAAGACTATATAGCCGTTCATCATTTTCAATTATTAATCTTTTTTTAATTATTTCGTGTAATCTCCTGTAATTTTCAATAAAGCGTTGTGTTGCTGTTTTCTTATCCCCATATACACCGCCCAGATGTATTTGGATCTTTGCGTCCCTTCCCAGTTCAAGGGCATCAAGCAGCCTGGCATGATAGAGCAGTTCCTCAATGCTTCTGTTCATGACCTCGGTGCGAGGTGAATTTAAGAGGGTAAACTGATCGGGATGCATGGATATTCTTATTTCTTGTTCCTTAATAAATCGTCCAATACTTTGAAATTGTTCTCTGAACAGGCTGATCCAGTCTATATTACACGTAGGATGGGAGGCAAAGGGAATAGTGTCAGAGCTTATTCTGAAAAAGAAAAATCCCTTTTCAATGTTGTACTGAAGGATTTTCTCGAGGCAATAGAGATTGTTTCGAATTGTATTTGTCAGTTTTTCATTCGAATAATTAGCAAGTCGAAAGGTGGAGTTTGCAGTACAGCCTATGCTTCTATTGATACATGGGTAGCCAATCTTCACAGATTCCTCCCCTTTCCCGAATCAGTGATCGCAACCAGATCAAGTGGATAGGGTCTGATAAAGGTCTGTCGCAAGAGGTAGCTACTCTCCTGTCTAATTGCCCACGCTTCTATAAGATGTATAAGCGTGTTCAAGGGGATTCGCTCGTCCCGGTATTCTTCGATTTTGTTCAGGAAAAATTGTTTTTCTTCCCTTTTTAACGCTTTCGATAATCCTCCGAAAAGGTGCATGAGCACATTAATTATTGATGTATACCTCGGTATCTTCGTTAAAGCATTAGAGAGGTGTTTCTCATAGAGCTCAAGTACGTCCTTAATGTTCATTCCTTCATGATGCGCAACAATTCTTCCAAGGGTTCTCAATTGTGTTTGGTTATATGCCATTAATAGGTACTTATTATTTGTATGGAATTGAACAAGAGCGTTCATCGAGCCTTTCTTTTTTACTTCTTTGAACCGTGCGTTTGTAAATAGATTTGTGAGAAAATGCTCCCGTATTGTGAAGTTTTTTAATCTACCTTCATCTTCGATCGCCTTTGTGGGAAATTTTTCAACTACCCTGCCGCCGAAGAAACCGCCTCCCCTTTTTATACCTGCATCCTTTTTAAAGCTGTTGTAAATTTTAACATCCCAAGGACCACAGGATGGAGAGCGATTTTTTAAGATAAATCCATCTACCTGAGCAATACTCTCCAGATAGGTTTCTACAAACCTGTTCATTTCAATAGTTACGTCTTTATCCGTTGCAGGCTGAAAAAGATATTTCTTCTCTTCATATTCAACAATTCTTATTGGATCCCTGGGAATATGCAGTCCAATCTCTACTTCGGGACACACAGGACGAAAAATAACGAACTCTTTTAGATTTTCAACCACCCGATCACTGATGATCTGGCCGTTGTATCTACAGTGAGCGAATCCGAGACATTTGCTCACCACAACAATTGGCTTGGGAAAATTCATTAGGGGTCCTTAACCTCCTTACTGGATGGACGCATAGTGTTATAAAAAAGCTCTCCATAGTAGTCCGAGAAAATCTTTGCCACATGTTTAATATCGAATATCTGTGAGGTGATACGCGTACCACTTCGTGCTATTGAATATAGTTTTTCTGGCGACAAATCTGACAGTAAAAAAATCGATTCAATACCTCTTTTCATCTCATCAGCACTATGCGTATCGATTAGAAATCCATTTTTACCATTTTGTATGTAGCTCGATACGCCTCCGCTCAGTGGAGCAATAATCAGGAAACCGGCAGTCATGGCTT
>CAYFYU010000002.1:35909-40439 GCA_964347455.1 uncultured Spirochaetota bacterium
CTCGATAATGGAAATGCCAAATTCTTCCTTAATGCTAGAGCTGAGGTATACGTTCGGTAGATTGACCTGAATTTTCTCTATAATGCTCTTCTGAAATAGCCGTACATCCCGGTTTGGCATTGCCTTCAGGTGACAAAACCTCCCCTCGAGGTAGGCGAAATTCTCAAGGGTTACATCAATACATTTGAGGAGCTCCTGCTCTACATTATCGGGCTGCTCAAGATTTCCACCTATCAGCACCAAATTGTACAGTTCATTGATCTTTGAGTGTGCCCATACCTCAACGAGCAGGTGCTGATTCTTTACCGGATTCAGCCTTCCCACATTGAGGATTACAGGTCTACTCAGATACTGGGTATGCAGTCTGTGCTTGCCTTTATGATTGAGGAGCAGATCAATGTAGCGGTTAGCCGACTCATCTCTGCTGAATCGTACATGTATTCGTATTCCTTCGGGAATAACGCGGATTGGCTTTTGACGGATCTCCGGTTCGAGCCATAATTTTGGAAAATATGGGATTATCTGATCATTTTTCCGCCCCTGCCCGATCAACACAATCCCATCGGCCTCTTCAACCAGTAAATCCGCAATATAAACCTTGTTCAGGTTTAAGAGCACCTCATCTTCTGTCATCGAGCGCATTTTGCCTTTGCGATCCACAAAACTCCTGTGCGGATCTGTGGTTAGTGTAAAAACAAGCTTTTTATCTAATCCTTTTGAAAGCAGCATAACGGCCTTAGAAGCATTGTCCGAATATCTTACATGGAAAATGTCAGGATCAATGCAATGCATTTCCAGTGCTCTGCGTAGAGACCGATGGATTTCGTATTCCCGCAACATGAACTGTCGTGCATGATCCTCTTGAGGGAACGTAACGGGCACCCTAACGATACAATGACGACTATTACCCAACGGCTGAATCAATGGGCGGTATTTTACGCCCTCCATCAATGGAAAAAGGACAAAGCTCACGACTCTATCCCACCTCTCCATTTGTGCTAATTGATTCCCGAGCTCATGTAAAAGTGTGGCTATACCACCTCCTCCAGAAATTCCCGGAAGGTCTACATCACCGTAAAATATGCACTGTACGAGGCATATACCCCCCTTTTTAATTCGATCATGTCTACCTTTATTTTGCCCTATCTCTCTTGTTGCAAGGTCGATGTAGTCCCGCAAGAGCGTGGACTGGAACTCTTTGGATAAACCTGCTACATCATCCCTCAGCTTGCTTAATGGCTGCAGGCTCCTCTTATCACCGATCTGTCCCAGAACATCGATAATACCGAATTTTACCGCAATCGGCTGGTGCATCGAACGCTGCAGCTTCCGGTGAAGGAGCGGAATGAGATTTAGCAATCCGCACTCCCCGACATACCGTAAAAGGGCAAGTGTTCCCTGTACATTACCTTCCAAGCGCTGAAACAGAACCTCGATATCGTGTTCCGTTAACAACCGCATTTTGTGATAAGCCGCGATATCCAAAAGCCAGGTCGTAATTTTGGGTTTCAACTTCCTATCGAGGATCTTATGCCGAAAATTCTGTTCCACCTCCTGAAATTCCTGTTGTGGTATCTGATTCCTGAAGATATCTCCAATGAACGAATCAACATAATCTGAGTTTCCAACCTGCTCTAGTAGATCCTGCACAGAAACCTGTACCCTGGTCCTCGCAATATTTCTCAGAATAGATGTGTACTCGAGCAGATCATGGTACTCTCTCAGAAGATCTTCAGCATTTTTTCCATTCTGCATGCATACTGAGAAATACATTTCCTGAACAGAAGATCTTGTGATTCTATTTTTTTCTACATAGGAGATCTTTTCTTGAATACCATTGCGAAGTTTTTGGAGGAAATAGAGGGAATAGCGAAGACGTGAATATTCATCGGTAATACAGGGAAGCAAACCAGTAATTGTTTGACCGACGCTCTGGAGTTTGGCCTCTAGGGTATTCTGTCGACGAACAGTATTCCGTATCCTTTCATAGAGCCGGTCAATTGATAATTGTTTGTAGGAGTCATATACCCGTTCAAAATCGCAATCCTCCATCTATATTACCTGGAACAAGGTCCTTGTATCGGACCTGCATTTTTTTGAGCTATAGTAAATCATATGTAGAGACAGGTCAAATAAAAACAGATAAATCTATTTGATTTGTTGCATGATTAAACCTGATTTACCCTTTGGATGAATGTACTGCACTCTTTAATATTTTATTGAATATTACAATATGAAATGGGTAGAACAGGTGCCAGTACAGCAGCCCTTCAAGACCAACTGGGTCAAATATCACTGTTTGCCTGAGTGTAGAGGCCGAATTGTCGCTTTTTATTTCAAACTGCAGCCAGGATCTGCCCAGTTTTTTTATACCAGCGCACAGTCGCACAAGTCGGTTAAGCTCCACAGCCTCCTCACAACAGGAACCCCTGGAGACAGGATACAGATAGCGGGAATCCCGTTGATTCTTTTTTAGAATAAAGAATTGTCGTAGTCTGTCTATAAATCCACTCAAGTTCCATAACCAGCTATAACTTTTCGAACTGTACCTGTCTTTTATGCATTGGATGTGCCTGAATATTTCAGCTGGAGGACAGTCCGCTCTGATTTCACTGGAATAGACTATTCTTGTGCCAAATTTCACTCCAATCCTCCCACGTTTCAGAGTGGATGAAGGCAACGCATTGGACCACCTGGTTGCTGCGAACTCTCTATTTTCATTCTCCAGTGCTTGCTCAATTGCCATACGGGTGCTCAGGGGTCGAATCGCAAATGTCTCACTGGCTTTTTCGTCCCGAACTATGGTTTGGTTTCGTATCCCTTCGATGAGCTCTCGACCCACCTTGAAAAAAAGAGGGGTAACAAGAGCCAGCCATAGACTTGAGAGCCATGGGCTGAGAACCGGCACGGGAATAATGAGACGTTTTACACCCCTGATTTGTGCGTACTCCCTCATAATCCCCTCGTAGGAAACCTTGTCACTTCCTCCGATCTCGTAGACTACACTCTCCTTCAGATCCAAATCCAAAGCGGCCAGTAGGTATCCGAGCACATCTTCAATTGCAATGGGCTGAGCCAACATGCGAACCCATCGGGGTGTTGTCATTATGGGCAGTTTTTGAACCAGGGAACGTACCATTTCGAAGGAAAGACTACCCGATCCAATGATAATGGATGCTCTAAACTCAATGGTGGGAACACCGGACTCCCGAAGAATTGCTCCCACTTCCTGACGGCTGGAAAGATGGCGGGATAGACCAGGCTCTCTTCCCAATCCTCCGAGATAGATGATTTTCTTCACTCCACGCTCAAGCGCTGTCTTTCCAAAATTGTGGGCGGCTTTTCGGTCGAGCTGCTCATACGAGCCTTTTCCGCCTAAAGAATGTATTAGATAGTATGCCGTATGCACACCGGACATCGTTGCATGCAATGACTTTAGATCGAAGACATCTCCTTTCACGAATTCCGTTGCCGATGCTTTTCTGTGTAACAGATACTCGGGATGCCGAGTCAAACAACGAAGAGGATGGTTTGTTTTCTCAAGCTCCTTGAGCAGATTTCCACCCACATACCCGGTGGCTCCTGTAATAAGGACCCTGCCTTTATCTTTAGTGTTCATCTTATTTCTCTCAAAATAGACGAGTTACCTACACTCTCTGTTGCATAACAATCAAATTTCATTTATGCGTTGATTCTCGATCTTATTTTAATGATGCTTTCTAAAAAAATATACTCATCTCCGCAATCATTGCACATTAATGTTTTGATTGAAACCTCAATCTGATCCTACACATATCAAACAATTATCACGACTAACTATGAGTTGATAGAAGGAGTATTAGACAGGTGAAGAAAATATTCGAATTCTTTTCAAGTCGTCATATACTGGCAACGCTGTTTACAGTATCAGTGATTATGCTTGGACTCAACTCAGCGAGGACTCTAAAGCGGGATATCGTTCCCGAGGTTGATTTCGGTGAGATGATCATAACGACTCTCTATCCCGGTGCTTCTGCAGAGGATGTTGAGCTCAATGTAACCAACAAAATAGAAGATGAATTGAAGAGCGTCACTGGCCTGAAACGGGTGACGTCCACCTCAATGGAAAACATGTCCATAATCCAGGTCAGCATTGATCTCAATGTACGGGACATGGAAAAGGTGAAAAGCGATGTTCGCGATGCAGTGGACAGGGTGACGGATTTTCCAGACGAGGTATCGGAGTCGCCAGAGATCGAGGAAGTCGATACATCTCAAATTGCAATAATCGAGGTTGGAGTTTCAGGTGACGTGCCCTACGGAGAACTGAGAGAGATTGCCAAGCAGTTTGAGAAAAAGCTTAAGAATAGCATTGCACTTGATTACCCTGCGGATAGATTTGAAATCTTGGTGGCTTCCGATGGTTCCGATGACAGAACGGAGGAAGTCGTAGAAAGTTTCTTGGAAGATCCTAGTGTTTCATTCTCTAGACTCTCTGATCGTGCAGGAAAGAATTCACTTATTAATCAGTTTATTTTTAACGCCAGAGGC
>CAYFYU010000002.1:40449-56775 GCA_964347455.1 uncultured Spirochaetota bacterium
AAAAGCTTAAGAATGTTCCAGGTGTGTCTCGGGTTGACAAGTACGGATATCGAGCGCGAGAGGTCAAAGTTAATGTTTTTCCAGAGCGTCTCGAGAGATATCAAATTCCGATGGGTGAGATCATCCGTGCTATCGAGGCCCGCAATATTCGGCTTACGGGCGGTACCTTCGAGTCGTATACGAGCGAGAAGAACGTCGTTACCCTGGCACAGTTTTCAAAACCATCCGAGGTGGGCGATGTTATCGTTCGTTCTACATTTGAGGGGCCGTTATTACGAGTTAAGGATCTCGCCGTTGTAGAGGAGGATTTTGAGAAGGAGTCTATTCTTTCAAGGATAGATGGCAGGGAATCGATATCATTCATGGTCTTTAAGACAGAAAATGCCGACATAATCAGAACTGTTAGGGCTATTAAGAGTATGGTAAGGGCTGAAACTCCAAAGGGTATGCTTGCAGGATATGTAGATGTTTCGGGTATAAGCGATGACCAGCGCAGGTTTCCGGCCTCGCTTATGAAAATTTTCAAGGGTGATAGACAAAATGCCAAGATATTTCGCTACGGTCCGGTTCAGATTCTCTTCGCCCAGGACCAATCCCGCTTTGTGCAGAATCGATTCCAGATAGTATTGACGAACGGGGCCATCGGTCTCGCGTTTGTTATTCTTGTGCTCAGTTTATTCATCAACATCCGCACTTCATTCTGGGTGGCCGTTGGAATTCCGGTGTCAATGACAGGTGTATTCTTCCTCCTTCCCTTTTTCGGACGTTTTCTCGATACCATCTCTCTCGCATCACTGGTACTTGTCATAGGAATCATTGTTGATGATGGGATCATAATCTCAGAAAGTATCTATTACCGGAAATCGGTGGGAGACAGCCCATTAGAAGCTGCTGCAAAGGGGACCCAACTGGTTTTTTACCCGGTGCTCACGACTATTCTTACGACCTTTCTCGCCTTTGCTCCCATGCTGTTTCTCAAAGGTATATTCGGTAAGTTTGTATTCGTAATTCCACTTACTGTGAGTCTGGCCCTCTTTATATCTCTTGGTGAATCCCTGTTTGCACTTCCCGCACATTTAAAGCGAGGGATGGAACGGTCGACTAGAGGAGCACAACGTGAGGCTACCCGAAGGTGGTTTAACGGATTACGAAAGTTCTATCGAAGGTTCGCCTTTCGTTTTTTGAAGTTCAGGTATCCATTGTTTGCCCTCTTCATATTTGTTCTTATTGGTTCGATCTGGTATGCACGAAACAACATGGATTTTCTCCTCTTTCCATCCACCGGTTCGGATAATTTCGTTGTTGATATCGAGTTGCCGACCGGCACCTCACTAAAGGCAACGTCGGAAAAGGTAAAAGAGATCGAGCGGATCGTCTCCGACTTACCTGAAGGGGAGCTCGAAACCTTTGTTACCCGCATTGGAACGCTCGAAGGCTCACTTGGTCAGGCTGAAAATTTTGCCCTTATAAATGTCGGCCTTACGCCATATTCAGAGCGCGAGAGGGATGCCAGTGAAATAGTAGAGGAGATCCGCAACCGAACCGACACACTCGAGGGATTTAGCAGGATTACCTTTGAGGTCGTCCGTGGCGGACCCCCTGTTGGAAGGCCAATCACACTCCGAATCATTGGGAACGATGATTCGGTTCGATTGGCACTCGCAGACAGAATTGTGGATTACCTGGAGTCGACGCCGGGGGTGAAGGATATCGACCGGGACGATAAACAGGGAAAGGAACAGATTGAGCTCAAGATAAATTACAATAGACTTGCGCGGCTCGGTCTCAGTGTGCAGGATGTCGCACAGAACGTTCGAATCGCTTATGACGGCCAAGTCGTGACGAGCCTCCGTGACGGCGATGAAGACGTTGAGTTTCGTGTTCAATTTGCACCAATGTATCGAGAGGATGTGAATTATCTGAAAAATCTCGTTATTCCCAATCAGCAGGGACGTCTTATCAAACTGAGAGACGTCGCCCGTCTGCAAATAGGACCGGGTCCCAATGCCTATCGTCATTTTGACGGTATTCGAACTACCACCGTTACCTCAGATCTGGATCAGGAAGTTACAACCCCCATTGCTGTTACCAGTGCGTTGCTCAGAGATCTGGATCTGGAGCAGAACTGGCCTGGCATGGAGATACGGGTCGGTGGCGAGGCTGAGGAAAGCATGGAATCAATACGAAATCTATTTCTGACCTTTATCATAGCATTTGTCGGCATCTATTTTCTGCTCATTCTTCTCTTCAATTCCTTTACCCAGCCCTTTCTCGTTATGGTTGCTATACCCTTCGGTATCGTCGGTGTGATTATTGCACTTGCCATACACGGGCAGCCCCTTAGTTTCATTGCCATCATCGGTACCATTGGACTGGCCGGTGTGGTGGTGAACGATTCACTCGTTTTGGTAAGCCACCTGAATGAGTTGAGGGCTGAAAAGCCAGACAAGAATATCCGGGAAATCGTTGCACTCGGAACGGCAAACCGTTTACGAGCCATCATTCTGACAACGCTTACGACTGTTGCAGGAGTGCTTCCCCTTGCCTATGGAATAGGCGGTACGGATTTCTTCATCTCACCCATGGCACTTGCACTCGGGTATGGTCTGTTGTTCTCAACACCCCTAACCCTCGTTCTCGTTCCCTGTCTCTACGTTATCTGGCACGATATTGGTAGGATTTTCAAAACGATTCGTTGAGTATTTGGGAATGTGAGGAGTACCATGTAGATCGCCATAAAAGTTTATTTCTATCAAAGTGCTGTGTCGATATTCATTGATTACCGATCGGAACGCGGTTATTTTGTAGATACATAAATGAGGAGAGCGGAATACAATAAGATGATAGGTTTAAAAGAGGCACTTGATATACTCCTGAACAACGTGGAGAGGTTGAAAACTACCGAGGTAGAATTATTCGATTCATTTGGAATGGTACTTGCCGAGGATGTTCTCTCCGATATAGACATTCCACCGTTCGATAAATCGGCAATGGACGGCTATGCCGTGCGGTCCGAAGATCTTACCCAGATGCCGACAGAATTAACATTGAAAGGTACTATTGCCGCCGGTGCGGTTTTGCAGAATGGTATCGGAAACGGTGAATGTGCAAAGATAATGACCGGTGCACCTCTGCCTAAAGGTGCCGATGCAGTCGTCATGAAGGAGGTAACACAGGAGTTAGAGGATGGAAAGGTAAGATTCACTCAGAACATATTACCTGGGAAAAATGTATGCGAAAGAGGTGAAGATATTCGAAAGTACCAGAGAGTGCTCGAGAATGGGACACTTCTCCATGGTCCAGAAATTGCAGTTCTATCATCAGTTGGAAAGAAAATCGTTCGCGTGTACAGGAAACCCACGGTCAGCGTGCTTTCAACGGGAAGTGAAATTATTGAGCCCGATGAACCGCTGAAAGAGGGAAAGATTCGTAACAGCAACGGCCCGATGCTGCTATCACTCCTGGGGACGCTCAACACCCGGATAAACTATCTGGGAATCAGTATCGACAGCGAGGAGGAATTGGTCGAACGGATCAAACGGGGACTGGAAGGGGATATGTTGCTTATCTCAGGAGGCGTCTCGGTGGGTGACTACGATCTCATACCGGTAACTCTGAAGAAAATGGGTGCCGATATAAAGTTTCATCGGGTTAAGGTTAAGCCGGGCAAACCTCTTCTCTTTGCAAAAAAGGGAGGCTGCACCATTATTGGTATACCGGGAAATCCGGTATCAAACTTTACCACCTTCAACTTTTTCGTGAAACCGGCACTTTACAAGATGATGGGTAGAGTTGATTATCGATTGCCTTTGTTAAGCGCCCGCCTGACTCAGGAGATAGTGAAGAAGACAGAACGTTCGCAGCTTATGCCCTCGTTGTACCGAATACATGATGGTATGTTTGATGTAACACCATTGAAGCTCAACGGCTCTGCTGATATTATAGGATGTACCGGCTGTAATTGTCTGATTTGGATCGAAGAAGATTGCCAGAAGGTTCCACGGGGGAAAGATGTTTCGATACTGCTCCTTAATCTTGTATAGGAGTAGTAACTTCTGGTTTTAGTATACTCTATAAGAGAAACTGGAGGTATGGAGAATGGAACCGGCGCAGGACTTACAGATTGAATTAACGGTTAATGGAAAAAAGGTGGGGATGAACCCCTATGTAAAACTTGTATTCACCAACGTTGTGCTCGGACTGATAAAATCGTTGAAAAATATCGGAGAAGCAAAAGAGATAGTATTGAAGCTCAGAAAATAGAAGAGAACAAAAAAGAGGATCGGTTTTATGGGGAGTGCGGACGATTTAACACATATTGATGAAAGCGGAAATGCACGCATGGTTGACATCGGGAAAAAGGATGTAACAAAACGAACGGCCACAGCATCCTGTAAGCTGTTTATGAAACCCGAAACACTCAGGGCCATTTCTGAGGATAGAATAAAAAAGGGCAATGTATTTACCGTTGCCAAGATCGCAGGAATTTCCGCAGCGAAAAAAACCGGGGAACTCATCCCACTTTGCCACCCGTTGTCTCCAGAACACATCGATATTGCATTCCATCCCGAGCCGGAAAAAGGTATTCTCATGGTCAATTCCTCTGTGAGCGTTACTGCAAAGACGGGGGCCGAGATGGAGGCGCTTCAGGCTGTTGCTCAGGCCGCTCTTACGGTCTATGATATGTGTAAAGCTGTTGACAGAGGGATAACCATCACCGAGCTTCAGCTCATCCACAAAGAGGGAGGGAAATCGGGAGAGTGGAAAAGAGAATAAGAGCGGCGGTCGTTACAGTTAGTACGCGCTCAAGTGCTGGAGAGCGGGAGGATACATCCGGACCAGCTATTCGGGACCTGGTTCATAACAGGATTGGTGAAACGGTTTATTATACCGTTGTGACCGATGACATCAGGGTCATACGAGAGGAACTGATCAGGATCTGTGATGAGCTCAGGCCGGATGTGGTTTTTACTCTCGGTGGAACGGGACTCGCACCTTCGGATGTTACTCCCGAGGCAACCGAATCGGTAATTGAAAGAAAAGTTCCAGGCATTTCCGAAGCATTGCGAATGCTGAGCCTCCAAAAAACCGACAGGGCCATGCTCTCCCGAGGAATTTCGGGAGTACGAAAGAACACGTTGATTATAAATATGCCTGGTAGTGAACGGGCGGCAAGGGAGAGCTTTGATATTGTACAGCCCGTTCTTCAACATGCAGTCGATTTAATTAACAGCACGGTGAAGGATTGTGGAAGACCAGTCAAGAAACAGTGATCACACCCTCGTCGATTCCTGCGGGCGTTTGATAAACTACCTCCGTATTTCGGTTACCGACAGGTGTAATATGCGCTGCCTTTACTGCATGCCCAGTGATGAGGTTTCCTTTATCTCACGAGAACAGATCCTTCGATATGAGGAGATTCTCCGAATCGCTGATATCTTCATCGAACTTGGTATTGAGAAAATTCGCATCACTGGAGGAGAGCCGTTGATCAGGCATGGCGTCCTCTTTCTCCTCGAAGAACTGGCAGGCAGGGAGGAGCTTGCGGAAATAACACTCACAACAAACGGTTTGATGCTCGGTGAATATGCAGCAAAGTTGTACAGGGCAGGTATCAAGAGGGTAAATGTGAGCATCGATACCTTGAGAGGTGAAACATACGAGAAGCTCACAGGTACCAAACGTATTGACCGCGTGCTTCAGGGGATAGGAACGGCACGTGAAAACGGACTCAGGGTGAAGCTCAATATAGTTGCAATGCGTGGAGTTAATGACGGTGAATTCACCGATTTTGTCCAGTTTGGGATTGACCAAGGCTGCGATATTCGATTCATTGAGGTAATGCCACAGATCTACAACAAGACCTTTGCGTCTGATCTCTATATTCCCGGACGTGATATTCTCAAGAAAATAGGTAAGAGCTTTATGCTCACACCTGTTGCGGGCCAGAATTCCCTGGCAAAGGAGCGGCTTTATGGACCGGAGGGACATTCGATACGGATCGGTATTATAAGCCCTATAAGTGATCCATTCTGCGCTCGATGTAACAGGCTGAGGTTGATGCCCGATGGGGAGCTAAAGTCCTGCCTTTTCAGTAGAAATGGAGTGAATTTACGGGATCTCTTAAGAAGAAATGCTTCAGTTGACGCTATTAAAAAAGCTATATACCAGACGGTGAGGAATAAACCTGAAATGCATGGCATAAACCAGGATACAGTGGGGCTCGTCATGCATAGAACAGGAGGTTGAAGGGGGTGAAAACCGGTAGAATCGTTGCCATATCTATCAGCGATCGCAAGGGGGAGCGGAAGCATAATGTTCAAGAAGTCTCACTCATCAAGGATCGCGGTTTAGAACACGATGCACATGCCGAGGGAGGCCTGAGGCAGGTGAGCCTTCTCATGGATGAAAGCATCGAACGGATGCAATCACAGGGTGTGGATGTCGCGCACGGTGACTTTGCTGAAAATATCGTAACAAAGGGATTGGATCTGTCAGCCCTCAAATTGAACGACATCTTAACGGTTGGTGAGAAGGGGAAATTGAAGGTTACGATGATAGGCAAGGAGTGCATCACTCCATGCAGGATATACTATCAGGTCGGTTATTGTATCATGCCGCAGGAAGGGGTGTTCTGCAAGGTTCTCGAAACAGATAGAATAAAGGTGGGAGATTCCATAAGCTTACAGGATCCTTAAACCTCCTTAGAAAATCTGAATATTACTCATCCCACTTAACGGGATATTCGATTGGTGTGTAGTTTCTTATATATGAAAATGCTTCGTCAGGATGCTCAGTCACATAGTATAGATTTCTGTACTTTTCCTTAACGAAATTCTCACTGAAAATGTTTTCCATCCATGCTACAAGTTTCGAATAGAAGCCATTGATATTTACAAGAACGATCGGCTTGTTGTGAAAGTGGAGCTGTTTGAGGGTGAGCACTTCTGAAAACTCTTCTAGCGTGCCGAAACCCCCGGGAAGTACGATAAATGCGTCTGATCGATCCTCCATAATCTGTTTCCGTTCATTCATGGTCTTACAGATGATTATTTCATCAGCATCTCTGTAACATAACCCCTTTTTTACAAAGAGTTCGAGATTGACTCCCGTGACTCTACCGCCATTTTTCTTTACAGATCTTGCAAGTGCACCCATCAAGCCTATATTTCCGCCTCCATAGACGAGTTTGAATCCACCAGCAGCAATGAGCTCTCCGACCTGTACTGCAACATTGAGATAAGAAACATCAATCTTTGAACTGGAAGAACAGTAAACACCAATTGCAATAGTCATATGGCCTCGACTTTTTATTTGGTTTTTAAGGTAATTCAGGAGTTGAAATTTTTCTACACAATCTTTAAAAATATATCAGTAAAAATTAATATTTTGGGAACGGGAAGGGTAAATGGTAAATACAGTCAGCTACTCAGATAATCTCAGACGAGCGGTTGAGGGTTTGAGCCCTTATTGGATTCCTTTTACTCTTGACATAGGAGCGATATCAGGGCTAACCGAACCAATTCTCAAACAATTCAAGGAGGTGACTGGTTCCGAAAAACCTGATGAGTACTTTGACTATGATTTTCGCACCTGTTCCCTTACAGCTCAATTTGGCGGTGAGGATCCTGCCCGATATCATGGCGATACTCCAATGGAAACCAGTTTTGATGAGTGGGGTGTTGGCCACTGGGCAGGCGGTGATAAGGGTACCTATGAGAAGATGTTTTCCCCACTATCATCAGCCATCGATGTCGTTGGGGTCAAGGATTATCCAAGCCCTGTTATCGAAAATTCGAACTTTACTGCTACAATTGAGAATTACAAAAAGAGGGGTTATCCAGTTTTCGGTTATGCTGGGAGTGTCTATGAGTGGTCCTGGTGGCTTCGGGGTATGGAGCGTTTCATGGAAGATTTGATTCTACGTCCGCTTATTGCAGAAGCCATAACAGAAAAGGTCGCCAGTTATACTAAAAAACTTGCCGTCGGGTCGGCAAAAGCAGGCATAGAAGTGCTCTGTTTCTACGATGATGTTGGTATGCAGACTGGTATGCAGATATCCCCCGCTCTTTGGCGGCACTTCATTAAACCACACTGGATCGATATACTGAGTGCAGTACGGAGTGCTTATCCCCACAGTATTTTTTTCCTCCACAGCTGTGGAAATATAAGCAAAATCCTGCCAGACATTGTTGAGCTTGGATTCCACATTTTGCATCCTGTTCAGCCTGAGTGCATGGAGTTTACGGAGGTGAGGCAGGAGTACGGAAAGGATATTCTCCTCTGCGCCACAGTGAGCGCTCAGAAGATATTCCCCTTTGCAAAACCGAAAGAGATACGGCGGGAAATTCGCCGCCTCAAAGAGATCTGTTCAATCGACAATCGCTGTATACTCACTCCCTCAAATATGATTCAACCGGAAACCCCATGGGAAAATATCATTGCCTTTGTTGAAGAGGCCCGAAGTAGCAGACCCAAAATGGATTTTACCGTAGATCAAGAGAAAAGACGTTTGTAGTATTCTTCATAGCGTTCACGAACCGGGTGGTACATTCTGTGGTTATCGGGGTTGTAATGGACGGCATCACCGAACTCTATATAATCGTTTACTTTCTCGAGAGAGCCTATTATACCCAGTGCTCGAAGTGCAACAAGGCAGGCGCCCCAGGCCGAGGCATGCTCGACTCCAGGCATCCGCAGCTTTCTTCCCAGGAAATCCGCTGTTATCTGCATCCATGCGGGTGATTTCAATATTCCCCCGGTAAGTATGAGTTCCATGTCCTGTGCAGGGTTGAACATTCCTGCGATTGAGTACACCCGGAATGCAAGACCTTCAACAAGTGCTTTCAGCATGTGTTCCTTTCCATGGCTGAAGTTCATACCTATCAATGCAGCCCGGGCATTTGGGTTGTAAGAGGGACTACGCTCGCCGGTCATAAAGGGCAGGAATAAAAGCCCGTCAGCTCCGGGAGGAATGCTGTGCACTGCCCTATTGAGGATTTTGAAGATATCCTCCTGCGGTGAAACAACTGGAAAAAAATTATTACCAAACCACTCTATAACATTTCCTGCGTCATGTACGACTCCACCGAGCACCCATTTATTTTCTGTTAGATAGTAACACCACGCCTCCTTGCCTTTTAGAACCGTCGGTATGTCGGAGATTTTTCTCACCGCAGCAGAAGTACCCATGGTCAAGCTCATCCGCGTATCATCCAGACCCACGCTGCCAAAATGAGCAAGGGGACCATCCGCACCACCTATTACGCCCGGTGTCCCCTCAAGAAGTCCCATTTGTGAAGCGTATTCACTCTTGAGCTTTGGCAGTGTGAAATGGGTATCAGTAACCGGTGAAAGCTTGCCCTTATCTATACCGGCGAGCTCCATAAGCTCATCGTCCCAATCCATAGTCTTCACGTTCCACATCCCCGTTCCCGATGCGATCGATCGGTCGACTGCAATGGAGCCGAATAGTCGGTAGAGTATGTACTCTTTGATGGATATAAATCGTGCGGTTTTTCTGAATATTTCAGGCGCTTCTTCTTCCATCCATACGAGACGAGGAAGAAAGTACAGTGGATGAACGGTGCAGCCAGTTCGGGCACGTACTGTTTCAATATCGAGTGTCTTTCGAAGCTTATCGCTTTGGACGGTAGATCTCGTATCCGCCCAGGTGAGAGCATCGCAGAGCTTGTTTCCCTTCCGGTCAACGGGAAGCAGGCTGTGCAGTATGCCACCGAACACGAGAGAAGATATAGTGGCGGGGGTAATGTCATTATCATCAATCAGCGCACGGACAACCCGTATCACCGCGTCAAGAACGTCATCGGGGTTCTGTTCAGCTCTTCCGGGTGATGGAAATAAACTCCGGTAACTCTGTGAGCTTGAAAATAGGGTGCCGTTGTCGACCGAATAGAGTATACCTTTGGTGCTCGTCGTCCCGATATCCAGGGCTATTATTGAGCTTGTTTTCTTCATGGTGTTTGTGGTCTTTTCAAAGGGTATATCAGCACGAGGTCTTGGACAAGAGATTTTGTTTTGTTTTTTCCTTGACATAACCAGGTGGTGGTTTTAAAACGGTTGAAAGAAGAGGGATACAATGGGTAAAAATATGGAATATTTAAGAGAGACATTCTCACTAGAGGGTAAGGTGGCTGTCATCACCGGTGGGGGAGGGACTCTTGCCACAGCAATGGCTGAGGCGTTGTTGAAAGCGGGGGCATGTGTTTCCCTCTGGGGCAGGGGCCTCGAATCGTTGAACAGAGCGGAGGAGAGTATCGGGGCCAGGACAGAACTCAAGGAAAATATTCATATTGTTCAGGTCGACACATCGAATGAGGAGAATGTTCGCAGGTCCTTTGATCGTACCTGCGATGAGTGTGGTATGCCCGAGATACTGATCAACGGCGTTGGTGGTAACAGGGGAAAGTCTGATTTTATTGATACGGACATCGAGCTTTTTGAATCGGTCCTCAAGCTGAATCTGATAGCCGGTCTTATGGTTCCAACAAAACTTTTTTCGAGAAAATGGATCGAAGGAAAGAGGGAGGGATCCATCATCAATATTGCCTCCATGTGCTCCTTTGTACCCTTATCCGGAGTCTGGGCGTATGATGCGGCAAAGGCTGGTGTGATAAATTTGACAATGGCTTGTGCAAAGGAGTTTGCACCCCATGGGATTCGCGTCAATGCAATTGCTCCCGGATTTTTCCTTGGAAAGCAGAACCGTTCTCTCCTCATAGATGATGATACCGGAAATCTCACCCCAAGAGGCCAGGCCGTCATAGCACACACACCATTTGGACGGTTCGGTAAGGCCGAAGAACTGGCCGGTGTTGTTCTATGGCTTTCGAGCAACAGAGCTTCTGGTTTCGTCACTGGAGTTACGATACCGGTTGACGGGGGGTACCTGGTCCATAATATTTGAATTTAAGTATATATATTTATGTGGTTTGTTATTGAATGCCAACCATTACTGTTTGAAAAGAGCGGATCATGGTGATAGGTGAGGGAAGCCGGACTACACAGCTCGACGTGGAACAGGTTGAGGGAGTAATTCGAGAAGGAACCCCCAGTTCTCTCTACAGGGGAAAGTCTGTCCTCGTGCTTACACCGGACGGGACGAGAACTGCACCTCTACCCCTGATGATCGATGCCCTGCAAAGGGTAATGGGGCAGACAGCATCCCGTTTGGATTTTATGGTTGCCCTTGGGACGCATCGATCGTTGGGACAGGCTGAAATCATCAAGCTCTATGGACTTACTGAAAATGAGCTTGAAACGGGATTCAGCAATTGCCGTTTTTTGAATCACCGCTGGGACATCCCCCAAACACTCAAGAAGATTGGGAAAATAGAAGCTGGAGAAGTAGCATCGATTACCGATGGCATATTTAGGGAAGAGATCGATATCGACATAAACAAAAATATCTTTAACTATGATCTCGTTGTTATTCTTGGTCCCGTTTTTCCCCATGAAGTGGCAGGATTTTCTGGAGGAAATAAGTACCTCTTTCCAGGCATATCGGGCGGTAAATTCCTACATTTTTTCCACTGGGTCGGAGCGATAGTTACGTGCTGGAAAATAATTGGCCAAAAACACAACCCCGTTCGTATGCTTGTTGATCGTGCTGCTGGTTTCGTGAAGGTCAAGAAACACTGTATCGCAATGGTGGTAACCAGGGATAATGGTCTTGCAGGTCTCTACGTCGGGAGCCCTGAAGAATCCTGGTCGTCAGCAGCTGATCTATCCGCTCAATTACACATAGTGCGAAAAGAACATCCCTTTAAGCTCGTCGTCGGCAGTGCAGCCCCAATGTACGATGAACTGTGGACCGCGGGTAAGGTTATGTATAAACTCGAGCCCGTTGTTGCAGATGGTGGAAGGCTTATCATCCATGGACCACATGTATCCGTTCTCTCCCATACGTGGGGAAAATATATCGAAAAAATTGGATACCATGTTCGTGACTTCTTCCTTGCGCAGAAAGAACGTTATAAGGATATTCCCAGGGGAGTGCTTGCTCACTCGACACATGTCAAGGGTCTGGGAAGCTTTGCCGACGGGATCGAGCAACCGAGAATTGAAGTGATACTGTCCACATCTCTGCCGGAGGAGACCTGCAGACATATCAATCTAGGGTATATGAATCCCGATGATGTCGATATGAAGGGTCATGAAAACAGAGAAGACGAAGGGATTCTTGTTGTTCGTGATGCCGGGGAAGTACTCTACAGGCTTACTGATGATTCATAAGTTTCACCCTGATTCTCAGGGTGCTGACCGGATAAAAAATCTTTATCATAAACATCGAGTCATAAAATAGGGAGCCATCGGAACTGAGCTTGTGAAATCAAATGGTGCAATTACTGTTACGCAGGCTGATCGCTGGCTGCGTGATGTGAAAAACAATGGAATTCTTCCCTTAATGAGGCGCTGTTGTGAACTTTCCCGCTTCAAAAACATAGTGCACTTTTTGTATCCTGAATCGATCTCTTATTTGGGTCGGAAAATTTTCTGTCTCCTCCGAATGGGAGACGGGGATGTATTGGGAATTTATAGACCGGGAAATTTTCTCACCCGGTTTGACGGGCTGAGACGCGGAGAGTGGTATTTTTGCTCCCTTACTAAGCGAAATGCGGCAGAACTCAGAAGGACCCTGCCCTTTACCGCTCCTTCAGTTTTAGGGAATTTCTCGACCATATTTGGTGCTGGAGATCGGCTGGGTAATGCGACAGGAGGGCATCTTCGGGTATTTAAAGATTACAAGGTTTCACCAGTCCTTGCCCAGCAGTCGGAAAGGGAGATAACGCGTGCCGGTAGATCATTTGTCGATGTACTGGATTCGGCAACGTGGGCAGTTTTCAGAAGCGGGTACGATCGCCCGTGGGGAGCGGATGGGGATCACCTGAAAACGGCAGAAGGGGTACGCAGGGTATTATCTATCGGATACACCATGGTAACCGTTGATGTATCGGAATTCATAAAGGGCGAGTGTTGTTCCTGGAAAAACACTGAAATTAGGTGCGGTTATCGAGAGCTTTCCGAATCCAGGAGAAAGAATTTTGAAAAGAATTATCTCGGAAAACCGATTCATCTCGTTACCGGGGAACGTATAATTTTTTCAGAGGAGGAGCTTGCCCGCACCGTTCTTATTTATGGGGAGGCATTAGAGCATGCCCTGAAACTCTATCAGGTCTGCGAGAGCATGAATAAAGGTGGTGCGTTTGATTTTGAAATATCGATCGATGAAACTCCCTTTCCGACTACCGGACAGGCTCATGTTTTTTTGGCAAAAGAGCTAATGAGGGGTGGGAGGCGTATCTACTCCATTGCACCGCGTTTTGCTGGAGATTTTCAAAAGGGCATCGACTATATCGGAAAAGTTGCAACCTTTGAAAAATCTCTGCGAATTCATCACTCAATTGCCAGGACCTTTGGATACAAGGTGTCTATTCATTCTGGAAGTGACAAGTTCAGCATCTATCCATCCATAAGGACGATAACAAAAGGAACGTTCCATCTGAAGACTGCCGGCACAAGTTGGCTCATAGCATTGCGTGTCATGGCTGAAGAAAGGCCGATTTTTTTTCGAAAGCTCTACACCGAAGCGCTGGGCAAATTTAAAGCTGCCAGAGTGTACTACCCTGCAACTCCCGAAATAGACCATTTTCCCTCTCTTGACAACATCGCCGATGATGAGCTTTCGAGCCTATTCGAAAGTCCTGAAGTGCGTCAGTTGCTCCACATTACCTACGGTGAAATTTTCCGGTCACGGGTTATAAGAGAAGGGCTGTATCGTGCACTCTCCCAATACCGTAACCATTACTGGAATGCTCTCGCCCGTCATCTAGGTAATCATCTCGAGGCGCTTGGGGTTCCTAGAGTTTCCTGAGCAATCTGGGCAGGGCGGTTTGAGTAAATGACATCGAGAAGCTATAAATTCTTGAGGAGGCAAAATGGCGGCGATATTTATAGATGATTCATTTCTGCTCTGTAATAAAATTGCCGAGAGGCTCTATCATAACTATGCGGCTGAGTTGCCTATCTTTGACTATCATTGTCATCTGCCCGTTAGAGAAATTGCGGAAGATAAAAATTTCGCAACAATTACGGAGGCATGGCTGGCACATGATCACTATAAATGGCGGGTCATGCGGGCAAATGGGATCGATGAAAGGTTTATAACCGGAAAAGCATCGGATTATGACAAGTTCAGGGCCTGGGCAGAAACGCTGCCCTATACCATAGGAAATCCTCTCTACCACTGGGCACATATGGAGCTCAGAAAATATTTTGGCATCGACAATATGCTCTTGAATGAGCATACTGCACGGGAGATCTATGAGATCTGCAACACCCATCTACGTTCTGATGATTACAAACCTCGCTCGCTTTTAGAGAGAATGGGGGTGGAAGTTTTATGTACAACCGATAGTCCTATTGAGACACTCAAATATCACCGGCAGCTGCGCGGAGATCCATCGCTCACCCAGAAAATCGTACCCACCTTCAGACCGGATGGTGCGCTGAGGATAGATGCACCAAATATCTTCAATGAGTGGATTTACCAGCTTGGACAGGTTTCCGACATTGAGATAAAAACATTTAGCCATTTCATTCAGGCCCTCCGCAAAAGGCATGAAGATTTTCACGAAGTAGGCTGCAGGGTATCGGATCACGGAATCGATCAACCCTACGCCGAGGGGTATACCGAAAGGGATATCAGAGAGATCTTCAATCGGGTAATGCAGGGAAAGGGGCCGGATTCTGATGCCATGCGAAAGTTTCGGTCCTGTATGCTCGTTGAATTTGCACGAATGAACCGTGAGAAAAACTGGGTTCAGATGCTTCATATTGGGGCGCTCAGAAATAATAACCGGAGATTTTTCATTGAGTTGGGACCTGACACTGGATTTGACTCAATTGGGGATTGGCCTGTTGCTGGTCAGCTCATTACTTTCCTTGACCGTTTAGACTGGAACAATATTCTCCCAAAAACTGTCCTTTTCAACAGCAATCCTCAGGATAACTCGATCTTTGTTTCAGTGATTGGCTGTTTTCAGGATGGCGTGGTACCCGGTAAAATTCAGCTTGGGCCAGCATGGTGGTTTAATGACACTAAAGAGGGGATTCTCGAGCAGCTCAACGCTCTTAGAAACGGCGGATTGCTGAGTAGGTTCATCGGTATGGTAACCGATTCGAGAAGCTTTCTCTCTTTTCCACGGCACGATTATTTTCGACGAATCCTGTGTAGTTTCCTGGGGGAAAAGATACAGCGAGGTGAGATACCTGATATTGCGGATCTCGTTGGCCCCATGGTACAGAATATCTGCTATCACAATGCTGCCGGATATTTTGAATTAGAATGAAAACTTGTTGCAATTGAGATATCTATTGACAAAAATCAGAATAATGTGAAGATAGTACATAATATCAAAAAAGTAATTATACGAATTATCGGGCTTTATGTTTGCCACATCATAGAGAAAACCGTTTACAGGACTTCAAGATGTTAATGAGATTGAAATAAAACTTGAGTAAGAGGCATGTTTTTTGGAAACGTGACAGGAGGGTATCGTGGAAAAAGAGAATCTCAACAAAACGAAAAGCATTGGAGCAGGCGTCTCAATGGTAATCTTTCCTACACTGCTGATAAGCCCGGTGCCTGGTTTGGATTCATTGGAGGAGTATTGGGAATTTTCGGAGCTGTTATTCTTGCATGCGATAAGGGTGCCCTGACCCTTACCCTTTCGGCATTCGATAAACTACCTGAAAGAGAGTTTGTCCAGATCTATCCAGCGCTCCGTGTTCTGCAGGAACGGGCGGGCATGCTTGCTATTGTTTGGCTCTTGCCTCTTTTATCTATCGGAGCTCTGATCCAAGCTATCGGACTCCTTAAATCAAAGGCAGTACCTGCTTGGCAACCAATTATGATTATCATTGGCATGATTATAATGCTTAACCCAGACATTGAGATCCTAAGCACATTTGCAGCTATATTTACTGCGATTGGATTTATTCCAATTGGTGTGCAAGTCATGCGAAAGAGTCTATAGATGTTAGGATGTTCTTTTGAGCTAAGAAAACACTCACGAATTAGGGAACATTCTGATTGAATTATCTGAAAAAAACTATTCCAGATTCATGAACAGGGTGTTCAGCGATTCTGCAAGGGTTGGATGAGCAAAAACCGCATCCCTGAAGACAGGGTAGGGTATATTCTTGAGCATAGGCATCTGCAGAACCGCCATGAGCTCGCCACCCTCGATTCCAAGAACCGCGGCGCCCAGTATGAGTTTGGAGCTCTGATCTACCACAACTTTG
>CAYFYU010000002.1:56785-62462 GCA_964347455.1 uncultured Spirochaetota bacterium
AAATGCACCTTTTGCATCTTTCCCCTTGTTTAGCCGACTTCAAGAGCACGGGCAACGAAGTTCATAGGAATCTCAGCAATGTGGTATTGTAAATTTCGAGATTTCGCCTCTTTTTCACTCATTCCGATTCTTCCCAGTTGCGGGTCGATAAAGACCGTGTAGGGAACCTGCCTCCCGTTGATCGTTCTTTTTTCACCCTCTATGAGATTCGCATAGAGTACACGGTAGTCATCGTAGGAGATGTGGGTAAATGCGGGCCCGCCCTTTACATCACCGAGGGCGTAGATACCCAGAACACTGGTTTCAAGTTGATCATTGATTTTTATATACCCCCGCTCGTTCAGCTCCACACCTGCAGTTTCTATCCGGATGCTTTCGGTGTTCGGGACCCGGCCTGCTGCTGTGAGAAGGTGGGTGCCGCTGAGTTTCCGTTCCTTTTTTTGGCTCTGAAGGGTAAGTTCGATCATTTGGTTTTTACTGCGACTAACTTGGATGGGCTTCGATTCGAGATGAACATCTATACCATACTCCCTGAATATCTGCAGTATCTCCTCTGCAATATCGGGATCCTCCCTTGCCAGAAGCTGTGACTCCCCCTGGATTATCGACACCCTGCTTCCAAACCTGCGGAACATTTGCCCAAACTCGAGTCCGATATATCCGCCGCCGATTATCAAAAGATGTTCTGGTACTGTGTCGAGCTCCATTATAGTTGAGGAATTATGATACGGTACTGAATCAAGTCCTTTCAAATGAGGGACTGCAGGTCGCGCGCCCGTATTGATAAATATTCTCTCGGCACTCAGCAGGTTTTGACTCCCGTCATTTCCCTCGACCTCCAGGGTTTTTTGCCCAACGAACCTTGCCTGTCCTCTGTAGAGTTTCAGCCCTTGGGTTTTTTCAATCCTCTTTTCACTCCCTGATCTGAAGCTCAAAACGATATCCCGCTTTCTCTGCCCTATTTTTCTCATGTCTATATTCATTTCGGGTATAGTCACGCCATAATCTGACGCTCTTCTTGCTAAATGAGCTACTCTGGCGCTTGCCACCATCGTTTTTGTGGGTGTACACCCCTCGTTAATACAGGTGCCGCCAACATGCTGTGCTTCGATAAGGGCCATATTCCATCCTTTCCCTGCCAGTGCTCTCGCCAGTGGTGTTCCGCCCTGACCGGAACCGACAACAATCGCATCGTATGGTTTCGTTTTCCCCATTGTGCCCATCACCTTCCTCTCTTGGCTTGTTACATACATCGGACTGTATATAACAACGTTACCCGTTTTAACATATTATGTCTACTATAGAAAGTATCTTAAATAAATCATATCTGGTTTTGAGACGAGAAATAGACTGTCTTGTACCATATATATATAGAAAACATTTTAGAAAAAGTGTAATCTATGAAACTGTATCAATAGTTTTTGTCAAGATACCGAATTGAGACAGAATAGATTTTCACTGTCAAGGTGAAATGAAGCATAGGAGCTAAACATGCCAGAAAATCCTAGTATAACTGACGCCCAAGAATTGAGATTGATTGCCCGTGACCTCCGGCTGGATATCCTTGAAATGACAACTCGCGCAGGATCAGGCCACCCATCGAGCAGTTTCTCTGCGGTTGAAATACTTACCCTGCTCTACTTCGGTGGAATACTGCAGTACAGATCCGAAGAGCCGCATTGGCCCGAACGGGACAGGTTCATCATGAGCAAGGGACACGCTGCGCCGCTGCTCTACGCAGTTCTTGCACGGGCGGGTTACTTTGCCCGGAGAGAGCTCAAGAGACTGCGGGAGATAGACAGTCCAGTGCAGGGGCATCCGATTCAGGATACGATGCCTGGTGTTGAGGCAACAACCGGCTCGCTCGGACAGGGTCTCTCGCTCGGTATTGGGCACATCCTTGCAGCTCGTCTGGCCGGGATGGAATATAAAGTTTTCGTTCTTTTGGGGGATGGAGAGTGTGAAGCAGGTCAGATATGGGAGGCTGCAATGGCAGCCTCCCACTTCAAAACGGACAACCTCATTGCCATACTGGATTACAACAAGTATCAAGAAACAGGCCCGATATCCCGGGAAATGGCTCTCGAGCCGCTTGTTGATAAATGGAAGAGTTTTTGCTGGCAGGTATGCGAAGCGGATGGTCATGACTTCAGGGATCTAAAACAAAAGTTCGAACTGCTGGTAGGCCTTAAAGGCAAACCCGGCATCCTTATAGCCCATACGCTAAAAGGAAAGGGGGTTTCGTTTGTTGAGAAGGATTATACCTTTCACGGGAGGGCCTTGAAAGAGGAGCAGGCTGAGCTTGCCAGAAAGGAGATACTCAATGAAAATCGGTGAAAGAGCGGGATTAAGGGAGAGCAGCCCCTTACGTGATATATTCGGTGAAGCGCTTTTGGCTGTTGCCAGGGAGAATCAGAAGATCGTAGTCCTCGATGGAGATCTCGGAAATTCCACTAAGGCCGAAACTGTTCGGAAAAATTTTCCGGAGCGCTTCTTCAATATTGGCATCGCTGAGAGCAATCTTGCCTGTATCGGTGCGGGATTTGCAGCGTGCGGTTTCATTCCCTTTATCGTAAGCTTCTCCTCATTCCTTCTCTGCAACGCCTACGATCAGATACGGCTTTCCATTGCAATATCCAATATCAATGCAAAAGTGGTAGGGAGCCACGGAGGAATCACCCTTGGAAAAGACGGTCCTACACAGATGGGTATTGAAGATTTCGCGCTGGTCGGGGGAATGCCTACCTTTGTGATGCTCGTGCCCAGTGATCCGATATCCATGCAATGGGCTGTTAGGGCCGCAGCAGATTGGGTAGGCCCCGTTTTCCTTCGATCGAGTAGAGTGGCAATGCCCTTTATCTATTCAGAAAAAAGCACCTTTGAGATTGGAAAGGCAAATATAGTCCGAGAAGGTGATGATCTTACCATCATCGGGTGTGGCCTGATGGTTTCCATGGCGCTCGATGCGGCTGCGGAGCTCGCTGAAGAGGGTGTGGAAGCACGAGTTTTAGATTTACACACTCTGCGGCCGATGGACAGGGATGCGATTACTCGGGCAGCTCGGGAGACCGGTGCAATTGTTACCGCTGAGGAGCATCTACTCACCGGTGGAATGGGGAGTAACATTGCGAGAGTTGTCGCCCAAAACGTGCCTGTACCCATGCGGTTTGTTGGATTGGAAGATACCTATGTTGAGTCCGCTGCACCTGAAGATCTGCTGGTGAAGTATCATCTTACCGCATCAGATATCATCAAAGCTTCGCGAGAGGTGCTGAGCGCTAAGAAAGGAAAATGAAATGCTCTTCGAGGATTTGGAGAAGCTGGAAGCCAAGGGCAATCCGATACGTATAGGAGTGAGCGGTGCTGGTTGGATGGGAAGCGGATTCGTCGCACAGGTTGATCATGTTTCGGGAATGACGGTTGCTGTTCTTGCCGATGCAGACACTCGGAAGGCGCTCGAGGTATTTCTCCACTGTGGATTCGACCGAGATTGTATAGTCGAAACTGAGAGCAAGGGGAAGGCTGAAGATGCAATCAGGGCCGGTAGATGCGTCATTACTGGAGATCATACACTCGCTGCACAGCTCGAATCCGTCGACATCGTGACCGATGTCACACCCTCTCCGATTACGGGTGCCGAAACTGCATATGCTGGAATAAAACATGGAAAGACCGTTGTTCTCGTGAATATCGAAGCCGACGTAACGGTGGGTCGTGTATTGAAGAAACTGGCTCTCAGGCAGAACTTGCTCTATTCCGTATCGTCCGGTGATGAACCGGGATGTCTTATGGAGCTCTGGGATTTTATACGCTGTCTAGGCTACGAACCCATTGTTATTGGAAAGGGAAAAAACAATCCTCTGCAGCCGGATGCCACTCCCGATATGGTTGCTAAGTCGGCGAAGCGGGCTGGAAAGGATCCATTTCAGGTTGCCTCATATGTTGATGGTACCAAAACGATGTTTGAAATGGCATGCGCGGCCAATGCCACCGGCTGCATGCCTATGAAAAGGGGCATGGTAGGGCCTGAAGCAACGCTTGAGAATGTTTCAAGGGTTTTTGCCCTGAAAGTTGATGGGGGAATTACCACATCACCCTTTACGGTTGATTTCGTGCAGGGAAACGATATGGCAGGTGGCGTTTTTGTCACCGTGAGGATTCAGGACGAGAGGATCTGTTCTGACCTTGAGTATCTCAAGGTGGGAAGGGGAGGCTACTTCACCTTTTTTCGGCCCTACCATCTCTGGTTTCTAGAAGCGCCAATCTCCTTTGCCCGTGCTCATCTTTACGGTCAAACTACGCTTGTACCCCGTAATGAACCATACGCCGAAGTCATGACCGTGGCAAAACGTACACTCAAACCGGGGGATGTCCTGGATGAATTCGGAGGATTCATGTTCCGTGGTGTGATAGAGCGTGCAGACATAGCAGGGAGGATCGGAGCTCTACCCTGTGGACTCGCCCCTGGTGCAAAGCTCAAAAAAACAGTGTGGAAAGGAAAGATAATTACCTGGGAGGATGTTACGCTCGATGAAAAGAGTACCATTGTAAAGCTCAGACGAATGCAGGATGGATTGCAGGATTAGCCGTATGAAGATCAATGTATCTCATGACTGGGATTTGAAACCCCCTGAAGCTCGTATCTTGCAGTCGGATCTCGCAAAGCAGGTAATCAGAGAGAACATCTTTTCTCGTATTGCATGCATTTGCGGCGTCGATATCAGCGTCGTACACGGTATGGCCACTGCTGCCTGTGTTGTCATGAGTCTGCCGGAACTGGAAATCGTCGATTGTGCAGTGGAGAAGTCCAGAGCTATTTACCCCTACATTCCGGGCTTCCTGTCCTTTCGGGAGATACCAGCTCTCATTCCGGTACTTGAAAAGATTCACGTTGAACCAGACATCCTTATTGTCGATGGTCAGGGTATTGCACACCCCAGAAGGTTGGGACTTGCCTCCCATCTTGGATTGATCTCAAACAAGCCCTCGATCGGGTGTGCAAAATCAAAACTTATAGGAATGTATCGAGAGCCGGGTATACGAAAAGGAGATTGGGAATACCTCAAAGACGGGGATGAGATTATCGGTGCTGTACTGAGAACACGTACCGCTGTTAGGCCTGTTTTTGTTTCCATCGGCCATGGTGTAACGCTGGAGAGTGCCGTTGATTTGATACTCCAATGCTGCACCAGATACCGACTCACTGATCCGATACGACATGCCCACCGGGCCGCAGTGAGGGGTTCCTGTGACACCTGGAGGTGTTAAATTAAGAGTTATGGAGATCAACCTGGTATGGTTATGGAGGTAGTGATCCAATGAAGATCGTGGGTATTACCGATATACACGGAAAAACAGACCGTCTCGAGGAAATCTCCGGGATAATTGCGAATGCAGATCTCGTCATCCTATCAGGCGATATAACCCATTTTGGTGGGGAGGAGGATGTTGCCCGTGTAGTGGAGAGTTTCCGAAATTATAACAGCCGGATATTCGCAGTGCCGGGGAACTGTGACTATCCAGGTGTGGAAGCATGGCTCAGCCGTCAAGAGATCAACCTGCATGCCCGATGTGTGTCGATAGATCAACTTACACTGATCGGACTCGGCGGTTCCCTTCCTACGCCTGCTGGCAGCACGCCAAACGAATACCCGGAGGAGGATCTTCGATTTTTCTT
>CAYFYU010000002.1:62472-66310 GCA_964347455.1 uncultured Spirochaetota bacterium
TAGATGAAGCTGTGAAGTGTATACCTGAGGATTCCAACCTGCTCCTCGTCTCCCATCAACCACCCATCAATACTGCATGTGACCAAACCAGCGGGATGCACGTGGGTAGCAATTCGGTGAGATCTTTCATCGAGCGTTTTCAACCGTCAGTATGCTTTACCGGACATATCCACGAGGCTATCGGAGTTGATAAGATAGGCAGGACAAAAATCATCAACCCAGGCCCACTGCATAATGGTGGATATGCAATGGTGGAGATAGGCCTTGATACCCAATCGGCTTATTTGATGCAGGGCGGGCAGGTTATATATCGGGTCTGAACTTCTGAAACACGTCTATTTTTGTATACGATGTCGTCTATGGATTGTACATTAAAAGTATAAAATAGTTCTTTCTCATTTTTCCATCCAGAACAAGATAGGTATACCACACATTTGTGATTATCGAGTCTCTGTATTACAATGGAGAAAAAGCGGATAATTTTCAGTAACTCAAATTAATCCGATGAATTCGTATTTCAGCGATTCAATACCTCCCGAAGAAAAAGGCATTGCTCCAGTAACACTGTTAACCCTGCTGCTGCCGAATAGATGCCTGTTTTGTAAAGTCCTGTTGAAATCGGGGTCATGCATATGCAACAATTGTCTTGCTAAGATTGATATCATTGATTCAAATCATTGTGCTCGATGTGGCGCCCCCAGTGACCGTCGGGGTGCGGAAATTGGAAATTTCTGCGAACAGTGCCGGGAGCTACAGTTTGATTTTAGGAAGAACAGATCACTGGGGGTTTTTAAAGGAGATCTAAGAAAACTCATTCATCTCTATAAATTTGAGGGGAGGAGGTCGATTTTTCGAGTTTTTTCCCATTTGTCTGTTATGTGTAAGGAATCCTATATTCTGAGCCATGAAATGATTGTACCTGTTCCTCTTTCGAAGAGGAGATACTCGGAGCGAGGATTCAACCAGTCTTTTCTTATTGGAAGAGAGATTGCGAAAAAGATACCGATACCATTTTTTGGGGGTCTTCTGAAAAGGTCTGGTCGTGCGAGGCCACAGAGCAGCATTGAATCTATTCATATAAGATGGAGCAATATGACGGATAAATTTATTGTTGCGCCGAGATATAAGGAGCTGCTCAGGGGTAAAGACATTCTGCTTATTGACGACGTGCTTACCACAGGTGCCACGGCATCTGCATGTGCACGAACTCTCTATAAATGCGGTGCGGCAAATGTCGATCTCCTTTCCATGGCCCGTTCGGTCAAGATAAGTGGGTATATTTAATTTTTCTTAAATAGGTCGATAATTAGTGCGTGGTGTAGTAGGCATATAATCAAGTATTAAAATTTCAATAGGTAATAATCTTATGTATATGGAATGTTGCGAGCACTAATTATTGAGCCGCGTTAGCGGCGACTAATTAGTGCGTGGTGTGTCGGTCATTTCGCTCACAAGCGAAAATTGTATGATTTTCAGTAATTACGAGGTAATTTTAATTATATAAGAACATCGGAGTTTTTATATTTCTGGGAATGAGTGATGGCACGGTTAATTCTTCGTTATCCCAATAACGTAATCAAAGAAATTGATTTCAATCAGCCGTCTTACCGGATTGGAAGTGATCCTGACAATGATCTCGTTCTGGAGGATGAGGCTGTTGCGCCTCATCAGGCCGAGATAGTAATTCAAGATGGCGCCTTTACCCTGAGGGATGTTTCAGAGAACAACAGCACAACGGTAAATGGGAAAACCATCGAGCAGGTTGGAATAACATATGGCGATAGAATTGCCCTTGGACCGATTGTCGCTCTTTTTTATCCTCCTCCAAAGAAGGCAAAGGTCGGCGAACGTGGCAAGTTTATCCTCTACATTGGTGCAGGTGCAGGTGTCATTATCGTTTCCATTGCCCTCATATTCTTTTTTGTCAACCGTGAGATAAATCGGTATATAGAGCAGCCCATGGGGATGGGCACTCCGGTGGAAGTTGGGGTTGCCATCCCAGAAGAAAACGGAGAGCCGGGACCGGGAGAAGCGCGAGAGGAAATCGTGAGTGATGGGGAAGTCGGTGAGGTAAGGCCCGAAGATAGGACAGGCTTAAGGGAGGCTCCTTTTATACTTTTTCGGTTTCTTAAGAGGGAGACTATACGTTTACCGGAGCCTGATGACGGGATCATAGAGGAGCGAATTGCGGTTGCAGTGCCACGTGGATTCAGGAGACTCTTTTTTAGAAAGATCCCCATAAGCGTTCAGGAAGCATCTGCAGCTATTACGCCGGAATTGGAGCAGGAAGAAGCTATGCTCGAGGACCAGGAGGCATCGGATTTCATACCCGAAGAGGGAAGGGAAGAGGTCACTTCAGAGGAGTTTGAGGAGGAGTTCTTTTTTAAGGAACCTGAAGAAGGTGGTCTGTTTTCAAGGGTCCTTACACCCATCAGAAATTTATTCGGTGGAGGAGAAACCTTGGAATTTGAGGACGAATTTGTTGTACCAGAAAGCGCTGTACCTATAGAAAGGCCATCTGAGGTTCCATCCGAGGAAACAGCACTCATAGAAACGGAAACTGAAGAGGTTCTTCCCGTCACGACGTCGGTGGAGAAAAAACTGGATCCGCTTTCGATTATTCGCTCTCTCGATGTAGAGGATATGGGGGAATCATCGTTTGAGGAGATGGATGTCTACAGTGAGGAGGAGCTGCGGTTGCACTCGCAGGGCTCACTTTTTGATGGGATTACGCTCTCAGAGCGTGGAGACGACAATGTTACCGATCTTTGGATATATCCTGAGGATCCAAGTATGATGCAGCCCATACTACGTTCGGGTATGGTCGGACGGATAAATGATGATCGATTTTACGATTTTATCGTTGGAACAGAGAATGGAACACTTATCGCAGTAAATGGAAGTACAGGTACTGAGATCTTCAGGCAGGAATTTGACAAATCCTTCTATGAACCGGTTATTCACGATATCAATGGTGATAATAAATCTGAGATTATTATTCTTTTTGAAGATGGGGAGGTATCGGCCTATTCAACCGATCTGGTACAGCTGTGGCAGTACAGCACTGACAGCCGCATTTCTGCATTACCCCTTTTAATTGATGTCAACAAGGACAAAACGGAAGATGTCGTATTTGTAACACTTGATATGGAAGTGATTACCATTGATGGGAAAACAGGTTTTGAAATTTATAGATTTTTTGATGCTGAAAGCGAAATTATTTATCCCCCTGTAGGACTGCATCTGAATGATGATAGGGTGAAGGATGTCGTATTTTCGACTAGAAAGGGTTTTCTCTATGCCCTAGATGGGAAAACAGGATGGGGTTTGTGGAGGAGAGAGCTTTACGATAAGCCGGCTGGGCCGCCGGTATTAGGCGATCTAGACGGGGATGGCAAGCTGGACATCGTGAACATGACTCACAACGGAATACTCACCGCTTATGGCATGGAGGGAAGGTTCCTTTTCAGTAAGCAGTGGGAAGGAAACTATCACGTGCCGCCTTCAATCGGTGATACCGATGGTGACGGCAAAGGCGAGATCGTCATCATAGACGAGGAAGGTACCCTTCGTGTTATCGAGGGAGCAACGAGACAGGTGAAATGGACCTTTGAAACTGAAGAAGGCTTTACACCCGGGCGAATTGTTCTCACCGATATGGACGGTGGTGGGGGCATGGATGTGGTCGTATCAACAGCGTCGGGCATTCTATTTGTGTTGGATGGGGCGGGAGGCACGCCCCTGGCACAAAAGAATAGCGGCGCAAAAGTTTTTACTACCCCTATCGTCTACGACATAAACCGGGATGGAACCAAGGAGATTTTGATTACCTCTGTGT
>CAYFYU010000002.1:66320-71020 GCA_964347455.1 uncultured Spirochaetota bacterium
CTGGCTTTACAAGTCGCCGACACACAGAGGACTTTTTGGGACATCTTTTCTATCAAAAAGTCTTCCTGGATTTCAGCTCATCATGACATCAAAAATACAGGGTACTCGACTTCAAATTTTCTCTGGATGCCCTTGGATTAGCCCATGAACAGGTTAATACGCTCATTACTCATCGTTATTTTGCTATCACTCTTCTATGTACCGATTTCATCCTTTGCAGGGAGAGCCAGGGAGCCTGAGGAAGAAACGCCCGAACCGGAGGAAACCGTTGAACCTGAACCCGTACCAACCCCACCAAAGCCTAAACCAAGGGCAGAGAAAAAAAAGGGTAACATCGAGGGAAAGATAGTTGATGAACGGGGGATTCCACTTAGAGGAGTCGACGTATCATGCATCGATCAGGATGGAAATATTGTCGCTCGAACTCTTACCGATGCAGAGGGAAAGTATGTATTCAAGAATCTTGATGAGGGGAATTATACCATTGATGTCAAATTCAGTGGGCTTGCACCTCCACTTGAAATACAGTTCAGGGATCAGAAAGAGCTACCTCCCGCACCTTCAGAACTGTTCATACAGGAGATCTCGGCGGATTACTCAGGTGAGTCAATAATCAGAACAGAATGGCAAAGGGTGGCTGGTGTTTCCCATTACCGCTGTGGGCTTTACATAAGCGGTGAGAATGAACCGATATTACAGTATCCTGATCTGAAACAGACTTTTTGCGAATTCGGGAATCTAAGTGATGACACCGAATACGAAGTTCGGGTTTACTCTAAGAATAATCTGGGATATTCCTCCACATACGCGACAGGGCTTATACGTACGAAGAATAGACCCCCGAATCGACCCTTTGGGCTTGGGGTTACATACTCGAAAAATAACGAAATTGAACTCCTCTGGTATGATGTACCGGACAAAGATCTCGAGGGTTACATTATACAGATTAAGAGAGATGATGGGAGATACCTGTGGTACAGCAAAGAAGGATTGGTTACCGATCGCTCTACCGCATACGTTATCACAGGTGGAATCGGAGATTTGGTTCGGTATCGCATTGATGACAAAACCACAGCTGATGCTCCACTGCTCGAAAACTCTGTGCCCTACACATTTAGAGTATTTGCTCTTGATAAAGTTGGCAACCTGAGCAGGGCTTCAAATCCAGTACTGAAAGTCATGCTTGAGGACACCATTCCACCGCTACCTATTCAGGACATTCAGTACGAATTTACAGAAGAGAACCGTTTGAGGATATCCTGGGAAACCAGTGATAGGGATATTAAAAAGTACAGGGTTTACTACGGCATTCATCGGGACCGGTGGGATGCAGTTGTCTCTACAAACAACAGTTTCTATGAACTCATGGTGAACCGGGAAGTATTTGAAAATGGTGAGCTGTATGTCGCTATTATTGCTATCGATCGTGCCGGAAATGAGAGTGGTTACAGGCCTTTGCAAAAGAATACGGTGGTATCAGCGGGAGAGATGAAAACCGAGGATATCACCCTCTCTTCAGAAATGATGTACAGGGATTCCTCAATTGCTATCAGGGAGATACCAAAAAAAGTCGCTGTTAAGAAGGTTCCGGTGAAAAAAGTCCCCAAAGCTCCGCCCAAACCGAAGCGTTACGGCTTGTCCGAATTGGTGAAGAAGGGATTTGTCATTAAAAAAGACGAAACCGCAGTGTTGAGTGGAAGCATAGCGCTGCCGCAGAATGCGATAATCAAGGTGCAGATGGGCGGTGAGCTTGTGATAACGGAAGCGGTATTGTCTCCAGAGGAAGACATCTGGGGAGGAATACGGTTCCTCGAAGGATCAAAGGGTATGATTCGAGATTCGATCATAGATGGGGCAGCAACCGGCATTGCGGTATTGAATGTTCGGAATTCTATCGAGCTGCGCAATATCGAATTACGGGATAGTGCCGAGAGGGGATTGTACATAAAGAGCAGTGAGATTGAACTCCCACTGATCACTCTGCGGAATAATACTACCGGTCTCTTTGTTGAAAATAGTAAAGTAACTGTTCGAAACGCACTCTTTGAAAACAACGAAAAGGGCCTAACGGCAAATGAGTACCAGCTCGTTGTCGAAGACTCACGGTTCAGGAACAACGGTGCGTATGGTGTTCGACTGTACGGTGGCGGTTTGGTAAAGGGGAGCGTATTCCAAAATAATTTGGTTGGGATTGTTTTTGAAGAGGGTAGGGGCAAAGCAGTGATGAGGGATTGTCGGATTGAGAATAACAGTATTGACGGAATAGTTGTTGCTTCATCCAATCTGGAATTGAGAGGAAACATTATTTCTGGAAACGAGCGCCACGGTATCAGTATAAAGGAGAATGCGAATCCGAACATATTGGAAAATGACATCATTAATAATAAACGCTATGCAGTAATAGGCGGGGGAAAGATAAATCGTTGTTTTATAGCGTATAATAACGGGAGTATCTACATCGATGACACAAAAGAAAAGGGTACCCCCGATGATCTATTCACCTCATCGACATCAGGAGTAATCAAACAGATTTTAAATGTGGACTATATTGGAGAGCTATCGTACACATCAATGGTGCAGTGAACTTTATTAATTTAGTTTCAATTAATGGTGAAGGATTACAGGTAACCGTACATGAATATGGGGATTGAAAATCGTATTCAAATGCTTGTGCAGTATATCAAGAATTCACGCAAGGCGATTCTCATCACTGCGCTCATTGCTTCCGTAGTGGCAATATTTGTATTTCTGGCCGGCTCCTATTTTTTTCTTTTTGACTACTATGAGGAATTACACAGGAACTATTATAGGTCAATTGTAGGAGATATATCTTCGTTTCAGGAAAAACTCATCTCACAGGGAAGCTATAGAGATGATATGCGAAAGATCGCCGGGGTCTTGATGCGCCGGAAGGGTGTTTTGAACGTTTGGTTCACCGACAGATTCGGGAAACTGATCTACCACACCGATTCGACTGTATTGGGCGAGTACAAATCGCGCCGCCTACCTGCGGACTATTTTGAGAGTATCGAGCAGGTGTGGGAGTTTGAAAGCGGTTTGCCCATTATGCACATTGTTCCTTTAGCCGACTGGTCGAATCTCAGAGTATCACTTCCACTCTATATTTCTGGGCGGGAGGATCCTGATTTCATCGTCGGTATGGATGTGAAGAGGTTTTTTGTTATTCCAGAGAGCCTGCGCATTGTGGTGCTGTTCTCAGCAGCATTCATTATCCTAGCCGTAATTATCGTATACTTTCCTCTCTATTTCTGGGTACGGGGGCGTTTCGGAGACATGGAAACACAGGCACTGGTTCTTACCACTCCGATAAAATCCCAGCTATCCCCAAAAGAAGTGGCAACTGAACTGTTAGAGGAGGTAAAAACAGTTCCTGAGATGGAGACTGCTGAACAGGTAGAGGTTCCTGCACCCGTTTCTACTCCGCCTGCTGCTGAACAACCATCCGTTGAGAAAAGGGTTGAGGAACCTCTAGAAACTGAGGAGAAGCCAACACCAGTTGCCGCAAAAGTTGTAGAAAAGGAGAAGCCGGAAGTTCAGAAAGCGGCAAAAGCAGAGAAATTTATGAGCAAAGAGATAGAGGAGGATAAAAAGTATATTCAGTTCCTGAAAGAAAAGCGAACACTTTTTGTAAAGAGTACCGTTGAAATTGGAATTGTGCAGGCCCACAGCTATGTGTTCAACTCGAAGGGTACGGAGGGCAGCTATTTTCTCTATCAAAAGGGCAAAGGGAATCATCTCTACGCATGTTTCAATATGCCCACTGCCAAACACCTGGAAGCTTTTACACTGATACCTGAGATAGGTCGAACTCTCCAGGGCGGACTGAAAGAGGGTATGGTAATCACCGATCTATTCGGACTCTACAGCGATTACTTCAATAAAGTCAATATAACCATCGACCTGGCCCTGGTGCTGATCGATGAAGTGCAGGGGAATGTGTCATATTCCACATGCGGCACAGGGTTAGCCCTGTACCTTAAAAATGGCGAGGAAACGGTAAAGGAATTGAGACTTGAGAATCCGCCTCTTGGTGCTTCTTCCTGGGATACGTTGAGAAGTAGTTTTGCATCAGCAGACATTAAGTTTACTCTGAATGATATTTTCACAATGCTGCCACAGGATGCAGCGTCGGTTAAGATCGGAAAGGACACACTGGAAGGTCAAATACGAGCTGATCTGGTGCAATACAGGAATTTAAGTGCCCAAACGATTGGAAATGAAATCGTAAACCGGTTTGATTCACTCGATATGGAAGTGAAGAACGCATTACCCCAGACCGGTTTCGTCATCCTTAAATTTCAGTAATTGAGCTTGACTTAAAAAAACATACTTAGTAATTTTCTATTACGCGATGTTAATTCAAGATCAGGTTTTGCAGGAAGAGTCGCAGTGTCGACTCTTTTTTTATTGCACTGACAGTGGGCATCGAGGATAATGGATACGACGGAGGACATTCTTCTCCATGAACTAGCTAAGATCACTCAGCCGCTGGGCGTATTCGTAGTTGAGTTGGCCGTCAAATGGGGAAAAAATGGACTGAATATTCGGGTGGTTGTAGATAAGGAGGGTAGGATAACCATAGGTGATTGTGAACGAATCACCCGTTTATTCAACGATAGGCTTACAATTTTAGAGCCGATCGAGGAAAATAATTATACATTACAGGTAACATCACCTGG
>CAYFYU010000002.1:71030-73124 GCA_964347455.1 uncultured Spirochaetota bacterium
GGATAAGAAAGAGTATATCATTTTCAAAGCACGTGATGTTAGACTTCTTCTTAAGAAACCAATTGAGAGTGTAAAGGGTACTATAATTCGGGGGAAACTGGAAGGGTTGCAGGACGATATTGTAATTCTTTCAACAGGCTCGAAACCGAAGCAAACCGTAATGATCCCCCTTGATAATATACGCAAAACGCAACTAGACGGTTAATGGAGGTGTCATGGCTAATGAGTTAGCTGAGGCTGTGAAGCAGCTTGTGGCTGATAAGGGTATTTCAGAAGAGTTAATATTAAAAACCATTGAGATGGCATTGCTTGCAGCCTATAAAAAGAAGTTCGGTACCACATCCAATGCTGAAACCCACATCGATGAAGAAAACGACATAGTGAAGATCTATTCAAAAAAGGAAATAGTCGAGAAGGTTTCGGAACCGGTTTTTCAAATAAAGTTGGATGAAGCGAAAAAGTTGCATACAGGCGCCGAGCTGGGCGATGAGATGCTGATTGAGATAAAACCCGAGGATTTTGGAAGGATAGCAGCTCAAACTGCAAAACAGGTTGTACGTCAGAGATTGAAGGAAATCGAGAAGGATGTTGTTTATAATGAGTTTAAACAGCGCGAAGGGGAGATGATCGTTGGTTACTTTCAGCGAGAGCGTGCGGGAACCATCGATGTGAATCTCGGCAGATCCGAGGGGATAATGCCGAAAGGACAGCAGTCACCACGAGAGCATTATACGGTAGGAGACAGGATCAAGGGGCTGCTTCTCGAGGTACGGAAGGGTACGAAGGGTCCCCAGATCATCCTATCGAGAAGTCATCCCGGTTTTGTGAAAAAGATATTTGAACTAGAGATACCCGAGGTAGCAGATGGGACGATCCAGATTAAAAACATCGTTCGGGATCCAGGCTATCGAACGAAGGTGGCTGTCTTTTCACCGCGGGATGAGGTCGATCCTGTCGGTGCCTGTGTTGGTATGAAGGGAATACGTATTCAGGCCATTGTCGGAGAACTGGAGGGAGAGAAGATAGATATTCTCAAATGGGATCCTGATATCAAGCGTTATATTTCTAATGCAATGAATCCTGTTAAGATCAGCCGGATCATAGTTACCGATGAAGAGAAAAAAGAGGCACTGATCGTGGTTCACGATGCACAGCTCTCGATAGCCATTGGCAGACAGGGTCAGAACATACGGCCGGTTTCGAAGCTGGTTGGAATGAAGCTCGATGTCATGCCCGAATCGGAATTTGAAACTTCCGAATATGCGGAGTACGCAAGAAAAGCCGCGGATGAGCTGTTCGGTGTTGAAGAGGAAGAGGAGGGCGAAGTCGTTACACTGCGGGATATTCCGGGTATTGAAGAAAAAACCCTCGACCTGCTCGAGAAGCACAATTTCAGCAACATTGAGGATATAATTGAAAAAAGTACCGATCAGTTGACCAAAATCAAAGGTATGACAAAAAAAATGGCAGAGAAGCTTCTTGCAGTACTATCCGAAAATATAGAAGTAGTTGAGGAAGAATTCGTGAAGACGGAAGAAAGCCAAGCTGAAGCAGAGGGGGAGGAAGAGGAGTTTTACGAATGTCCCAATTGTGGCGCGAAGATCACCGAAGAAATGAGCAAGTGTGAAAAATGCGGTGTTGAGCTTGTTTTTAAAGAGGATGAGGAAGAAGAGTAGTTGGTTTTTTCTATTTGAGCTTAAAAATATGAGGTAGGTAATGAAGATTCAAGAACTGGCCCAAAAACAGGGAATTACAACCAAGGAACTATTGAGCATCCTTACCACTATGGGTATAAAAAACAAGAGAACCACGAGCAAACTTGGTAAAGATGAACTTGAAAAGTTCAATCAATATCTCGAAGAGCAGGAAGCGAAGCGTCCTGAAGTTGCCCTCATTAAAAAGAAGGAAAAGGAAGAGCCCGAAGAACATAAAAAAATCGTCATAAAAAAGAAGAAAGTTATAATACTGAAAAAACATGCAAAACCGGAGGAGAAGAAAGCAGAAGCAACTGTAAAGGAAAAGAAGGCAAAAACTGAACTTCCCATTGAGAAGCTAAAGAAGAAAGAAGAGGTAACGGTGGGTGCCGTTGCAGTT
>CAYFYU010000002.1:73134-104491 GCA_964347455.1 uncultured Spirochaetota bacterium
ACCGCCACCAGCGCCAGGATGAAGGCCGGCTGAATCTCGACGACCAGCCAGTGCGGGATGATCGGCTGGCGTGAAAACACGATAACGAAGGTGACAAAGAGAAGTCGAAAAAGAAGGAAAAGGTAACGGTGGGAGCCGTTGCAGTTGAGAAAAAGGCTACAGAGGAGAAGAAACCGCACTTCGTTCTCAAGGAAAAGGGTGCTGAAAGGAAAGAGAAGGAAAAAGAGCCTGGCAAGAAGTACTTCAAGAAAAAGCATACGTACAGGAGATATCACCGAGAAGAGGAAGAAGATCAGGACAACCTGGAAAAGCTGTTACAGAGAAAGAAGAAGGAAGCGACAGTTGTAACTGCGAATCCCATTCCCAAGGAAATAGAGATTCTTGAAACGGTATCGGTTGGTGAGCTTGCTCGAAAGATGAATCTGAAGGCAAACGAGCTTATTTCAAAGCTCATAACCCTTGGTGTAATGGCGCGTATAAATGATCAGATAGATTCTGAAACCGCCACAATCGTTGCAGAGGAATATGGGTGCAACACGAAGGTAATTTCTCTGTACGATGAAACAGTTATTGAGGAAGAGGAGGACGCACCTGAGGATCTCAAACCTCGACCACCAGTTGTGACGGTAATGGGTCATGTAGATCATGGGAAAACAAAGCTACTTGATGCAATACGCAACACGGATGTTGTAGAAACCGAATCAGGCGGTATTACGCAGCATATTGGCGCGTATAAGGTACGGATTAAGAACAAGCAGATAGTATTTCTCGATACACCGGGCCACGAGGCTTTTACGATGATGCGTGCTCGTGGTGCCAAGGTTACAGATATCGTTGTACTCGTCGTTGCTGCCGATGACGGCGTCATGCCGCAGACCATAGAGGCAATAGATCACGCACGAGAGGCAAATGTGCCAATTGTGGTTGCGTTGAATAAAATTGATCTCAAGGGCGTGAATCCGGAGAAGGTTAAAACTGAGCTTGCAGAGCGGGAAATAGTTGCTGAGGAGTGGGGTGGTGATAGCCTCATGGTTGAGGTATCAGCACTGAAAAAACTCGGCATCGATAAGTTGCTTGAATCGATCCTCCTCCAGGCTGATATGCTTGACCTAAAGGCGAATCCCGTTCGAAAAGCGCAGGGTACCATAATTGAGTCGAAGATCGATGCAGGTAGGGGTATTGTGGCAACAGTATTGATAAACAAAGGTACGCTCAAGCTCGGTGATCCCTTTATTGCCGGCGTATTCCCTGGAAAGGTACGGGCCATGTTTGATGAGCATGGTAAACCGGTTGATGAGGCTGGGCCTGCCAATCCTGTTGAAGTTGTCGGATTTTCGGGACTACCGGTTGCCGGAGATCCCTTCCAGGTAACGGTAAATGAAAAATTTGCGAAGCAGATAGGTCAAAAACGACAGGAACTGAAGCGATTTGAAGAATCTAAGAACGTGAAAAAGGTAACTCTTGAGAATCTCTACGATCAGATAAGAGAGGGAGAGCTGCTGGAGCTCAAGGCTATTATCAAGGCCGATGTCCAAGGATCTGTTGAAGCTCTCCAGGATTCACTCTCAAAACTGTCAACATCTCAGATAAAACTCAACTGTATACATGCTGGTGTCGGTGCTGTAAACGAAACAGACATAATACTCGCATCGGCTTCCAATGCTATTATCATTAGTTTTCGAGTTCGTCCAAATACCAAAGCGGCTGAATTAGCAAAAAAGGAAAAAGTTGATATCAGAAAATACAGTATCATCTATGACGTTATTGAGGATGTACGGTCTGCAATGGAAGGGTTGCTCGCCCCCGAATTACAGGAAGAGATAATAGGGAATGCGGAAGTGAGAAAGGTGATAAGAGTTTCCAAGGTTGGGAATATTGCTGGATCCTATGTGAACAATGGCAAGGTGATTCGAACGGCGAATATTCGGGTCATACGTGATGGGATCGAGATATATTCCGGTAAGATTGCAAGTCTCAAGAGATTTAAGGAAGATGAGAAAGAGGTCGCAGCTGGGTTCGAATGCGGAATCAAAGTTGAGAATTTTGACGACATTAAAGAGGGTGATACGATTGAAGCCTTCGTGGTGCATGAAATTGCCCAGAAGCTCGATACGAGAGCCTGATACGAATTATGGAAGTCCGAAACAGAAGAATTGAAGAGCTTATCAAGATAAAACTATCCTCACTTCTATTGAAGGATTTGAAAGACCCCCGCCTGAACGCCTTTATTACCGTTTTAAATGTCAAGTTATCAAAGGATGGTCGGTCAGCACGGATCTCTGTATCGGTAATTGGTTCAGATGATGAGAAGAAAGCCGTGCTCCGAGGCCTTGAGAGTGCACGTGGATACATACAGAAGAGACTCAATAAAGAGATGCGGGTAAAATACATTCCCCATCTCATTTTCAGCCTTGATGATAAGACAGAGGAAACAGTTCAGCTCGTCCATAGGCTCAGTGAGCTGGAAAAATCTGAAAGAGAAGCCAGGGAGTCCCGGGGTACTGATTAACCATTGGGAGGAGACGGGGATTTCTGCTCCCATTTGGCTCCCCTCATGTAGAATCGTTTACAGTATGTGCCAACCAAACTTTCAGTAAATGCCGATAATGAAACAAACGGTATGTACGGTTAACAGATGGCGACAAAAGGCAAAATGAGCGAAATAGCAAAGGACTTCATGGATGCGCAGACAATCGCGCTTACAACCCACATACGACCTGATGGTGATGGCATCGCATCTGAACTCGCTTTGTATCTTATGCTCCGGGCTCGGGGAAAAGAGGTGTACATTGTAAATCAGGATAAGACGCCAGAAATGTACCAGTGGCTCCCTGCTGCAGATTTGATAATCGAACTTAATGGTGAAGGGAAGAGGGATTTACCCGATCATTTCGATCTTGCAGTTCTTCTAGACTGCTCAAGTGAATCGAGAATCGGTGGTGCCATTGATATTGTTGAGAGGGGGTCAAAGATAATAAGCATCGATCATCATGAAAGTACCGATTGCTTGAGAGATGACTGTTACATTGATACAACAGCTTCGAGTATTGGGGAGATACTCTTTGATCTCATTTCCGAGCTGCACGTTAAGCTGAACGGCGAAATTGCTCGTTGTCTATACACTTCGATCTTATGGGATACGGGTTCATTTGCCTATTCAAATACATCCGCAAAAGTTTTCAGTATTGTATCGAAACTCCTCAAATACAACGTGGAACCCGCCTTTATCTATAACCTGGTCTACAACAACAAGAGCATTGCTCACTTTCGGCTACTTGGAAAGGCGCTTGAGCTGCTGAAAGTCGATCGTTCGGGTAAAATTGTGTCTTTATTACTTCCTCCTTCTGTATATAGGGATGTGGGTGCCCAGGAGGAGGATAATGAAGGAATTATTGAGATAATCAAAGGACTGAAAAATATAGAACTCATCATTTTTCTCAGGCAGATTGATATACACAAAATTAAGGGGAGCCTCCGTTCAGTGAATCGGGTAAACTGTAATTATCTCGCGGGCCTATTCGGAGGAGGTGGACATTTGAAGGCAAGTGGATTCACCATAAAAGGGGATGTTCAAAAAGATGGGCTGGAAATCATAGAAAGGATAATTGAGGAGGTGATAGTAAAGGGGTGGATATAAGTGGTATTCTTCTCGTCGATAAAGACGTGGGGCGTACATCCTTTGAAACTGTAAAATTAGTGAAAAGAAAATTGCATGCTCGTAAGGCGGGTCATACTGGAACTCTCGACAAGTCCGCTTCGGGGCTTCTCATTGTATGTATTAATGGGGCAACATCAGTTCAGCAGCTTGTAATGGGGCAATTCAAGAAATACAGGGCAACAATTCGATTTGGTATTCAGACCGATACCCTGGACCGATACGGTCATGTGATAGAAACAGGTCCTCTGTGTTGTTTTTCTAAGAAAGAGATTCGAGATGTTTTAACGAAACTCACCGGTAGAATCATGCAGATTCCACCGGCGTACTCCGCACTCCATCAAAATGGGAAAAGGCTCTACCGCAGAGCTCTCGACGGAGAGCGTGTCGAGGCTAATCCGCGGGAAGTCGAAATCAGAGATATCAAGCTCATTCATCAAATGGGGGGTGGAATAGTTGTCGAAGTGGACGCTTCGAAGGGTACCTATATACGTTCACTTGCAAGGGATATTGCCTCTCAACTTGGTACCTGTGGGTATGTTGGGGAGCTCAGAAGAATCAGTATTGGCTCATTCTCCGTTGACAATGCATTCAGGGTGGATGAAATAGACCAGAACACCCAGCTCATACCGCTTTATAGAGCTCTTGAGCATATTCCGGAACTACAGGTTGAGCGTGAATGCATACCCATGGTTTACAATGGTATACCGATCTGGAAGGTTCTGAAAAAAACTATTAACTCTCCGTTGGATGGGGGGTACCTTCGACTAATGCATCGAAAACACCTCTTAGCAATCGTTAAGCTGGGGAAAACTCCTGCCTATTTCAAAGTCTTCAGACCAGCTGACCCAAAATGAGAGCAGAAGTAGTTGAGTAGTAAAGGACAAATCGGGGGATTGCAGGTTGTACATAATCGAAAGAATCAAGCGAGTTGATGCATATTATAACAGGATCGGTCTTACTATTGGTAATTTTGAAGGGCTTCACAGGGGTCATTTTCAAATACTGAAGTCTCTGGTTTTACAATCGAAGAAAGGTGAACTCAAGACAGCTGTGATAACATTTAAGGAGCATCCTTTGAAAATTGTTCGGAACATAGAACCGGAAAAGCTGACCGTCCCCAGTGAAAAAGTAATCGAACTGAAAAATGAAGGCATCGATCTTCTCATCTATTTAGATTTTTCAAAGGAGTTTGCAGATACAGAACCGTCGGCTTTCATGGACCTTTTGAAGAGAGAGCTTTCACCGCGATTGGTTTGTTTGGGGAGCAGCTTTCGGTTTGGCAGGGGAAATACCGGCAATATCGATTTTCTGTATAAAAATGCTGAAAGATACGGTTATGAAATGCTTGTTGTGGATGATGTCATTTATAATGGAGCCCCCATATCGAGTACGCGAATCCGGGATGCAGTGAAAAAAGGTCAGTTCAACCTTGTTCGCGAGCTCCTTGGAAGAAACTATCAAATATACGTGACCGTATATTCGGAGAATCCGTATAAATTGAAATCTTTTGTCGAAAATTGTGCAATTCCGGAAAAGGGAAATTTTCGCGTTGATCTGATTGATGAAGGGGGAGAACGTGTGCAAGACGTGAGAATTGAAAACATAGAGGATGGGTTCCGTGTTTTTTACAATGGCCACTTAAAATTGGGGGCTTTGTACAAATTACGGTTTAAATACAGGGATAAAAATGATTTTGATATTTAAACTAAATACAGTATATTCCTTGTAGTTTAAGAGAGGAGTTGTACATGTCGATAACGAAGGAGAAGAAAGAGGAGCTTATTGGGAATTATAAAAAACATGATGGAGATACAGGTTCACCTGAGGTTCAGATAGCCCTACTCACTGAAAGGATAACGAATCTCACAGAACACTTCAAGGTGCATAAGAAGGACCATCATTCAAGAAGGGGCCTCCTCAAGCTGGTTGGGCAGAGAAGGAGACTGCTCGATTATCTAAAAAGAAAGAACATTGAAAGGTATCGAACTATTATTGATAAATTAGGGATAAGGAAATAAAAAATAAAACAAAATGTTAGAGACAACGCAAATAAAACTTGGAGATGAAACATTAATATTTGAATCAGGCAAGATTGCCAAACAGGCAAACGGCAGTGCACTGGTAAGGTATGCGGGAACTGCAGTTCTTGCCACAGCATGCGCTTCGACGAGCGAGGCCAAAGGACTGGATTATCTGCCATTGACTGTCAATTATGTAGAGAAATTTTACGCAGCCGGGAAGATTCCCGGCGGTTTTTTTAAGAGAGAGGGAAGGCCGGGTGAGAAAGAGATCCTTGTCTCACGCCTCATTGACCGGCCGATCAGACCTCTTTTCCCAAAGAATTTTAGGCGGGAATTGCAGGTTACCGTAACGACGATGTCGACAGACCAGATTAATCCACCCGACATCCTTGCAATGAATGGTGCTTCAGTTGCACTTGGAATTTCAGATATTCCACTGAAGAAACTCGTGGGTGCTGTTCGTGTTGTAATGCATGAAGGGAAATACATTATCAATCCAACCTACTCTCAAATAGAGGAGGCGAAGCTTGATCTCATTGTTGCCGGCACCGATGAGGCTATCGTAATGGTGGAGGGGGGTGCCAATGAATCTTCTGAAGAAGAGCTACTCGAAGGTATAAGTTTTGCGGAACCATATATCAAAGACATCATTGCAGTTCAGCAGGAGCTTATTGATAAAGTTGGCACATCCAAGTTGGAAGTGCCCGAGGAATCGGTCAATGAAGAGCTCATAGCTGCTGTGAGAGAATTCGCCCACCCGTTGTATAAAGAGGCATGTTTCACTCCAACAAAGCTTGCAAGACAAGCAGCAATTGAGGAGGCGGGTGAAAAGACTATTGAGAAAATCAAGGAGCAGTTTGGCGAGGAGGTTATCCCCACGGTTTATGAGTATCTGGAAGAGATCGAGAAGGAGATAGTGAGGAAATCGATACTCGTAGAGGATCGGCGTGCCGACGGTAGGGGGCGGAAAGACATAAGACCTATCGATATTGAGGTAAATCTCTTTCCGAGGACCCATGGTTCTGCGCTCTTTACCCGAGGTGAAACTCAGAGTATTGGGATTACCAGTCTTGGAACGGTAACCGATGAGCAGCGCTACGATAATATTGAGGGTGAGGGGACAAAGACATTTATGCTTCACTATAATTTCCCCCCCTTTTCAGTGGGTGAAGTTGGTGGCAGGGGTAGTCCGGGAAGACGGGAAATTGGACATGGCCATCTGGCTGAGCGGTCTATAAAACCAATGATGCCTTCGAGGGATGAGTTTCCCTACACTGTCCGTGTTGTTTCAGAGATTACAGAATCAAACGGGTCCTCTTCAATGGCCTCGGTTTGTTCGGGAACACTTGCACTTCTCAGTGCAGGAGTTCCGCTTAAAGATTCCATCGCTGGTGTTGCAATGGGTCTGATCTATGAGGACGGGAAGTATGCAATCTTGAGCGATATCCTCGGAACAGAAGATCATCTGGGAGACATGGATTTCAAGGTTGCAGGGACGAGGAGTGGAATTACTGGTTTCCAGATGGATGTAAAGATCAGCGGAATTTCAAAGGAATTGTTGAAAGAGGCCCTTGAGCAGGCACGTGAGGGGCGTTTGCAAATTCTCGATAAAATGGCTGAGGTAATAAAGGAACCGGTTGAGAGCGTCTCCCGTTATGCACCGAAGATAATGACTCTCAAGATCGCACAGGATAAGATCGGTACCATAATCGGTCCTGCGGGTAAAATGATACGATCTATTATTGAGGAAACGGGGACAAATATTTATGTTGATGATGATGGAACAGTGACTATTTCTAGCACTGGTGATGGCGATGCCCAACGAGCATATGATAAAATACAGAGTCTGGTCGAGGAGGTTGCTGTCGGTAAAGTGTATGAAGGAGTGGTTAAGCGTATCATGGATTTTGGTGCATTCATAGAGATATTACCCGGTAAAGAGGGGCTCTGTCATATATCGCAACTCGAAAATTATCGTGTGAATAAAGTTTCGGATGTGTTGAAAGTCGGGGATACGTTAAAGGTGAAGGTAACAGAAATCGATTCGTTGGGAAGGATAAACCTGAGCCGAAAGGCGCTCCTGCCGAAAAAAACAAGATACTAATTTCGATTTACTTCACTTATAAGTCCTTTGATTTTACTCCTCTGCAATATTTCTAGGATGCATTTGCTCTATTCGAACCTGAAGATTTAAATCTCTGGTGAGCATGTTTTTCAGGAGATGGGGATTCGCAATGAGCTCGGTTTTTTCTTCCCTTCTCCTCTTTTTGATGTACTTTTCGATTTTCATGGCCGTACTTCGAGTGTCAAATACCTTCCAGCACTGTTCTATTCCTACCGGCTGAAATATCTTTGTGTATTTGCAGCGCCCGCTTCCTGTGAGATGTTCCCTATATCGTCTGGATAGATCGCTCGTAAAGCCGGTGTAGTAGTATCCCTTTCTAACTCTCAGAATGTACACCCAGTAGAAATCAGCCATCGATTGATATATTTTGATAGACTATTTTACCACCCACAATTGTTGCAGACACCCTCAGATCCTTCTCCAATAGAACCAGATCAGCATCCGCGCCTATCTTGATTTTCCCCTTCCTATGCTCGATCCCGAGCAGCTTCGCTGGATTTACAGTAGCCGTGGCAGCGGCTTCATCAAAGGTACAGCCGGTCTTCTCGCTGTAACGCTTGAGTAGCTGGTTCATGCCCATAGCTGTCCCTATAAGTGTACCGTCGAAGTAGCGCGCCGTACCGTCTCTGGAGCGATACTGAATACCGTTGTACAGATACTCTCCATCTGGAAGCCCCATGGCCTGCATACCATCGGTGATTGAGACGATACGGCCGTTACCAAAAATTTGAGAAGCAAATTTGAGCACCTCGGGGTGGATATGAACCCCATCTGCTATTATCTGGACACTCACCTCTGGCCTTTCGAAGATAGCGAGAAGCGGCCCCGGTTCTCTGTGATGGAGAGAAGGCATGGCGTTAAAGAGGTGGGTGGCATGGGTGATGCCTGCATCGATTCCTCCTCTGGTCTCATCAAAAGTTGCACTGGAATGTCCGAATGAAGCGACGGCATTCCAATCTTTGAGCTTTTTGATGAGCTCGAGGTTGCCTGGAAGTTCTGGAGCAATTGTCATAATTCGGAGCATGCCCTGTGTCAGATCTTGTATTATTTCGAGAATATCCAGAGAAGGTGCACAGAGTGAATCGGGCTGTATCATCCCTCTCTTCTCTGGTGAAATAAAGGGTCCCTCGAGATGTATACCGAGGAGGCGCGCACCGCCGAGATCGCCTCCTGTGTTTGCAGCAGCAACCTTCAGGTGATCGTTGTTGCCCCCGGGTCTGTATATAGTGGTTGCGAGAAAACCGGTTACACCAAATCGAGCACAGGTAGACGAGATTGTCCTGAGTGAATCCTCAGTACCGTCGAGCACGTCTGCACCGCCTGCACCCTGAATATGAACATCGAGAAAGCCGGGAATCACCCGTCTGCCACCAGCATCAATGACGTTGCTGTCACCTTTTATTGAAAGGGATGGACCAATTTCTTTTATTTTTCCATTCTCTATCGATATATCTACGGGTTTCGTCTTACTGTCCCTGTTCGCAATAGCGCAGTTCGTTATTAGCATGTGAGCTTTCATTTGCGTTTATAGTAAATAGGGAGTTCGAAAAAGTAAAGAGGCTGAGGAGAAATTTATTCACAATTAGCCTGAAACCTCTATAATGTTGCTTGTATCTTGAGTCCCGAAGGGACGAAATGCTGACAAGTGCTGAGTCCCGTTAGGGACGAAGTGCTGAAAAGTGCTGAGCCTTGAAGGATGTTACCAATGAGCAGACTTATTCTCGCCTATGATCTCGGTACTGGAGGTAATAAGGCCTCCCTTTATGATGAGAGTGGTAACTGCGTCGCAAGCACCTTTGTACCCTATGAAACTGCATATCCCAATACTGGCTGGCATGAGCAGCGACCAATGGACTGGTGGGACGCAGTTGTCCAGTCCACAAAGGTATTGCTGGCCAAAAGGCAAAATGACAGAGACCGCATAGTTATCATTGCTCTTTCGGGACAGAGCCTGGGGGTTGTACCGCTCGATAGTAAAGGTGGTTTGCTTCGGGAATTCACACCAATATGGTCTGATACTCGAGCTCGAGAGCAGGCAAGAGGATTCTTCAATAGCTTCGATGAGGGTGAATGGTACCGCATGACCGGTAACGGATTTTCACGAGAATGCTATCCCGTATTCAAGATCATGTGGTACAGGGATAACGAACCAGATCTCTTTAAGAGGTGCTCCAAGATGCTCGGTTCTAAGGATTTCATCAATTTCAAGCTGACAGGGCAGATACTCACCGATTACTCATACGCATCCGGTAGCGGCGTCTACGAACTGAACCGATGGAATTATTCATCAGCTCTCATAACGAGAAGCGGTCTGGATCCTGGACTCTTTCCCGATATTGTGCCATCGACCAGCGTGCTTGGAACATTGTCCAGGGAGGCATCCGAAGTTCTTAATATACCATCAAATGTACAGGTTGTTTGTGGTGGTGTGGATAACTCATGTATGGCATTAGGCGCTGGTAATATTGCTGAGGGGAGAGTGTACCTCTCACTGGGCTCATCTGCATGGATTGCCGTATCCTCCGAAAAACCAATTGTTGATCCCGAGGTAAAGCCATTTGTATTTGCCCATGTCATTCCCGCAATGTTTACCTCAGCGACCTCCATTTTTTCAGCGGGCTCCTCACTCAAATGGGTAAGAGATGTACTTTGTGCAGATCTGAGGCGAAAGGCAGAGAATAAAGGGAAGGACCCCTATGATATGATGATTGAGCTGGCCCGGAATTCTCCTGCCGGGGCAAATAATCTGCTTTTCAACCCGAGTCTGGCAGGTGGATCGGCTGCACATCTCTCCCCGCGCATAAGGGGTGGTTTCATGGGTCTCGATCTTTTGCATACACGCTCCGATATAATCCGTGCTGCAATGGAGGGGATCTCCATGGATCTGAAGAGAATGTACGATAAACTAAAAAAACTCTGCCCCCTAGAGGAAAAGCTCCTTCTCGTCGGCGGCGGGGGAAAGAGCAGAATCTGGCGCCAGATGTTTGCAGATATTTTCAATACTGCAATCGTAAGGGCAACGGTCGATCAGGAAGCCGGATCGCTTGGTGCTGCTGCTGTTGCTGCTGTTGGAGCAGGAATCTGGAAAGATTTCAGTCCAATCGATGACATTGTTAAGGGGAGGGATGTGTCGAGACCCGACCCGGTAGCAGTTGGGAAGTATGAGCGGATTCTGCCAATATTTGAGCGATATCTCGAACAAGGAGCTGAGCTGGGAGAGCTCATGACGCAGTTATAGGGTTTCCTCAGGTTTGAACAACACCTTACCGAACATCTCTCTTCGATCCTTCATCATTTCGAAACACTCCCTGCATTCCTCGAGACGGAACCGATGTGTGATGAGAGGACCTCCCTTTAGCTGTCCCCTGTCCATGAATTTCAGAGTATTTTCCCATTCATTAATTGGAAGGGGTGATATGGATGAGTTCCAGGCGCCTTTTATGGTGAGCTCCCATCTCAAAATCTGATTGAGCACCGAATTCGGAATGTTGAGATCCTCGTATGATATACCACAGTATATAACGGTCCCCATTTTTCTAACTGACTCTACCACCTGTACCTGGGTGACCCTATTTCCCGCAAGATCGATTGCAAAATCGATACCCCGTCCGTCTGTAGCGCTATGAATCTCTTTTATCGGATCCTGTTTAAGCCCATGGATAACGAGCGTAGCACCAAGTTCCTTTGCGATATTCAGTTTTTCATCGTATATATCGACAGCTATAACCTCGCTACTTCCGGAAAGTTTGAGCCACTGCAAAGCGAACAGACCGATAGGACCAAGCCCGAATACCGCAGCAATCTGTCCAGGCAGTATTTTTACCTTACTCACCGCATGCAGGGCAACTGCAGCCGGATCCGTCATTGAACCCGTTTCGTAATCCACATTTGCAGGAAGTTTGAGCACATTGGGTGCAGAAACCCGAATATATTGGGCCATAGCACCATCGATACGTGAACCATAGTACGCGTAATCATCACAGAGAACGTAATTCCCAATTTTGCAATATTCACACTGCCCACAGGGAATGAGTGGCATGACGGTTACAGCATCGCCAACGGCAAGGGTTTTGACACCAGGCCCCTTTTCTACGATTGTACCAGAAAATTCGTGTCCAATGGTAATTGGATGACGATATGCGCCTTTTACCATGACTCGCTGTATATCTGATCCGCACACACCACAGGATTTTACCTGAACAATCACATCATTGGGATTGATGAGCCCGGGTGTTTCAGTTTCTACACATCGAATATCACCCGGTGCGAACAACCTGACGGCCCGCATCTTTTTCTGCATCTTTTCCCTCCATTAAGGATATCGAACTTGGTCAAAGTATGATCACTGAAATATCGAAGTTTTTTAATATCTCTCTGTACTCATCAGGAATCCCTGAATCAGTGATAATGATATCAAAATCTTTCAGATTCGCAAAATAGGCAATTTGAGTCTTACCGAATTTCGATGAATCGGCAAGAAGGATCTTTGTTCTTGAAGATTTCATCACAGCCTTTTTTGTATCTATCTCGTATGAGTTTGCACAGGTAACGCCGAGAGAATCGTGAATACCTGCTGCTGAAAGAAAGGCCTTGTTTGAACGGGTGCTCGCTATGAGGTCTACCCCTCCTGGACTGGTGAACATGAGGGTATTTTCATGAAAGTAACCCCCTGCGAAGATCGGCGTGCAGTTTTTCTTTCGGTAAATCTCCACCAGTATGTTGAGTGTATAACAAAGTATGGTTATGGGAAACTGCTCTGGAAGGAATTTGGCAACGTACTCTGTGGTTGAACCAACATCAAGGGTAACAGTATCATTGGGTTCGATTAGGGACGCCGCTTTCTGTCCAATTCTCATCTTTTCCCTTGTTTTCTTCGTTTCTTCATGGGTAATGAGGTATTTTTCGTCCGAACGCTCTAAACCGGTGGAAGTCTTGAATATTGCTCCCCCTGGTATGAGCTCAACTACTCTATCATGTGCAAGATAGCTGAGATCCCTTCTTACGGTCATTTCTGAAACATCTAATTTTCGACTCAACTCCTTGATGCTCGCCACATTTTTAATTCGCAATTGATTAATAATAATTTTTATTCTCTGGTTTCTGTCCACAACGGTTTCTCACTTTCTCCCGATGATGAGAATTGATTCTTTGCTGTCCAGGGTTCTGTATTTGGGGAAAAACAGGACCTTAATTGATAATAATTAATCATAATTTGATATAATAATAACATAAATAAAAGCTTTTTAAATAAAAACTAGAATTTTTACTTGACAGTCAGGATAAATTATGTTAAAATTGTATCAGAATTTGGAAATATTTTAACAATTATAGATTTTTAAAAACTGATACTTTCTATTGAATCTTAGATCAAGAGTAATGTAAAGATAAAAAATGGAGCATTAAAATGGTGGAACTAAGAACCTATATCTTCATCGACCAGCTTCAGCTGCAAATGGCTTCATACATAGCGATGGTTTCAAGAGGTTATTTCCCAGTGGCCAGACAGGCCTGCTGTGTTATTGAAATTTCCCCCGGTATAGAGATCAACAGGCTCACCGATATTGCTGTGAAGGCAACCGATGTGAAACCAGGGCTGCAAATAGTGGAACGACTCTTCGGCTTACTGGAGGTGCATTCACACAACCAGGGAGATGCTCGGCAGGCAGGCAAGGCTGTACTGAAAGCACTGGACGTAGAAGATACAAACAGAATGAAACCGCGGATATTGACCTCTCAGCTCATCAAGAATATAGACGCCCATCACGCCCAGCTTATAAATCGAACCAGATACGGAAATATGATTGTAAAGGGGAATACCCTCTATATACTCGAGATAGAGCCTGCGGGTTACGCATACTATGCTGCAAATGAGGCTGAAAAGGCTTCACACATCAACATTATAGAAGTTGTCGGGTTCGGGCGCTACGGGCGCGTATACATCGCGGGTGAAGAGTCTGAGGTGGTGATTTCTCAAGAAATGGTTGAAAAGAGACTCCTTAGTATAACCGGGAGAGAGCCCTCTGGGCAGACCGAATAACGTACCGATGTTTCAAAGGAGCATGATTTGGATAATATATTTATTGTATTAAAGAAGAGAGAGAATGGGAGGAGGTCCAATGGCTGATATTTACATGGATGCGCTTGGTATGATCGAAACGAGAGGTTTTGCCGCAATGGTCGAAGCCGGAGATGCCATGGTGAAAGCTGCGAAGGTAGAACTCATCGGGTATGAGAAGACTGGTGGTGGCTTCGTTACTGCAATTGCTCGGGGTGATGTAGCAGCAGTGCGTGCTGCTCTCGACGCAGGTGGTAGGGCGGCTGAGAAGGTCGGTGAGGTAATATCAGTTCATATTATACCGCGTCCTCACACGAATGTTGATGAGGTTCTGCCCCTTGGGAGAGGTCCGGAATACAAAAAAGCGCAAGCTGCAAAATAATTGCTACTCTGTACTGGGGGAAGATTTCTATGATACTGGGAAGGGTCGTAGGCACAGTAGTATCCACGAGGAAAGAGCCGAAGATAGAGGGGATTAAGTTTCTTCTCCTTGAAAAGATCGATCCCCAATCCTTGAAAGGTAAGGGAGATTTCGTCGTCGCAATGGATAGTGTTGGTGCGAACCTGGGTGAGATTGTGTTCTACGCTGCAGGGAGCAGCTCTCGAATGACCACTGTCACCCAGAACAAACCGAGCGACGCTACAATTACTGCTATAGTGGATGCGATCGATGTTGCTGGTGAGTATGTGTACCACAAGGAAAGAGATTAAGAGCGAATAACCGTGCATTGAAGGCCATGAGGGGGATGCAATAGAGAGATGATTTTTGGCAAAGTAACAGGTACGGTGGTAAGCACAAAAAAATCTGACAGCATTACTGGAACAAAGTATCTGCTCGTTCAGGTCTGTGATCATCGTGAAAAGCTTCAGAAAGATCACGTGGTTGCACTGGACCTTGTCGGTGCCGGTATGGGAGAGATTGTTCTCGTTGCCCAGGGAAGTTCTGCCCGACAAACTCCCATGACCTTCGAGAAACCCATAGATGGAGTCATAGTGGGTATTGTCGATCTCGTTGAGGAGGAGGGAATTACTGTTTTCAGGAAGTGACATGGAGATTGTTGATAAGGTAAAAAAACATGGTGTCGTAGGCGCAGGGGGTGGTGGATTTCCAACCCATGTCAAGCTGGCAATCCGATGTGATACTGTCATCATCAACGGTGTTGAGTGCGAGCCACTGCTCGCCAGCGACCTCTACATCCTCGAGAATGAGAGTGAAAGTGTTGTGGGCGGCCTCGAGCTTATTATGCGCGTGTGCAGTGCATCTCGGGGATTTATTGCGCTGTCAGCGCACTATTTTGATACAATACCGAATCTTCATCGAATAGTGCGGGATAGAGACAATATAGAATTATATCGGGTAGAAGATTTTTATCCTGCAGGCCAAGAAACTATACTGGTGCACGAAGTAACAGGGCGCATTGTACCTGAAGGTGGTGTTCCTCCCGATGTCGGGTGTATCGTCGAGAATGTCGAAACAGCGCTGAATCTTTTTCAAGCCATTGTTCAGGATATGCCTGTGACGATTCGACACCTAACCTGCACGGGTGAGGTACGTTACCCTTCAGTGGTAAAGACACATGTAGGTACAGCTATTGGTGAGATTATAGAACTTTGCGGCGGCGTTACCACCAATGATGTTGTCATTGTGCATGGCGGACCCTTGATGGGAACCGTCCAGACGGACCTGGATACCCCAGTAACCAAATCAAGCTCAGGTATCATTGTCCTGCCACGTAATCATGGGGTTGTACTGCACAAAACCATGCCTCTGGAGTTTGTTGTTAAAAGGTGCAAGTCTGTCTGTCAAGGTTGTGGTCTCTGTACCTCTCTGTGTCCCATCCACATGATAGGGTTTATGCTAGAGCCGCATAGGATAATGCGGCAGATAGGCCATGGAATAACTGCTCCAGAGTATCCTATTAAAAATGCGTTGTTATGCAGCGGGTGCAGGTTGTGCTCTCTCTATGTCTGCACGATGGGTCTTGCACCATACCTGGTCAATAGAGTTATAAGGGCGAGACTGCTGGCACATGGTTACAGGGCGATATTTCAGCCAAGAGAGATAGTTGTCGACAAGCTCAGAGATTACAGAAAGATACCGGTTCGCCGGCTAATCGAAAAGCTCAAGCTGAACAGATATGCTTTGAGAAAGACCCCGAAGATTCTCGAAACGAATCCCGACCGTGTCGAGATCCCTCTGAAGGGGTTTCGTTCTGGAATAGTATCCAGTCCGTCGGTTAAAGTCGGTGATCGGGTGAAGGCTGGTTCTCCTATTACTCATGTAACAGAAGATGCATTGGGTGCAGTTGATCATTCGAGCATCGATGGTAAGGTAACCTTTATTGATAGAGAACGAGTGATTATAGAGAAGCACGGATAGGTCAGCTATGGTAATTCCAGTACTCGGCGTTTTGGAGTTTAGCAGTATTGCGGTCGGGATAAGGGCAATGGACGATATGGTAAAGGCAGCTCCAGTTAAGATTGTAGATGCAACGAATGTTAATCCAGGCAAATTTCTCATACTGATAACCGGAGATGTTGCTTCCGTGGATGCATCCCTTACTGCGGGAAAAGGAGCAGGAGAGGGTTATCTAGTTGATGAACTATTTATTCCCAGGCTGCATCCGCACATAATCCCTGCTATTGTGGGAAAGGTCACCTGTGACATATGGGGTGCAGTGGGAATCGTAGAATCCTTCTCCACCACGGCGAGTATTGTTGCGGGAGATATTGCTGCGAAAATGGCGGATGTGCTGATAACCGAGATCAGATTGGCCAGGGGGCTTGGCGGGAAATCATACGTCAAAATGGTAGGCGATGTTCACGAAGTAGAGGCATCGGTGGGAGCAGCGGTGCAATATGTGAAGAGCAGGGGTCTGTTGTGTAAAGAAATTATACTGCCTCGGCCGGATCCGAAAATTAAACCCTTTTTCCTAGTATGAGTGGGTCAGATTGGGGTCGAGAAACAGTGTGTTGTACCAAGCTCAGTTATGAATTGGGGAGTTGAAACTGTGCAGAGGAAGCTGTTTATTGCAGGTAACTGGAAAATGAACACTGACCTGGTAGAGGCTGCCGCTCTTGTCGATGGCATTGTAAAGCGAGTAGGAACAGAATTAATGGTTGATGCAGTTGTATGCCCTCCCTATCCCTTTATTGAAACTGTTGTCAAAATGACTGCGGTTTACCCCCTGCTGGTCGGTGCACAGAATGTTCACTATGAAGAGGGTGGAGCATATACCGGAGAGGTATCTGCACCCATGCTGTGCAGTATTGGTTGCAGATACGTGATCGTTGGACATTCGGAACGCCGGACTCTTTTTAACGAAAAAAGCACTGAGATCAACCGGAAAATTCGGAAATGTTTCGAGCATGGACTTTTACCCATACTGTGCATTGGCGAGACTCTTGAACAGAAAACCGAGGGAATCACCTTCGAGGTATTGAACAAACAGATCGTCTATGGATTACAGGGAATAGATGCTGCTTCTATTGGATGTTTAGTGATCGCCTATGAACCGGTATGGGCTATAGGAACGGGACAGAGCATGGCCGCTTCAGTGGCCGAGCAATCTCACAGGTTCATCAGGAGCGTTGTTGATCGGTTCACAGATCATGATATTGCCCAAAGTGTCAGGATTATCTACGGAGGGAGTGTTACTCCGGAGAATGCAGAAGAGTTACTGAAACAGGGTAATATAGACGGAGCGCTCATTGGGGGTGCAAGTCTGAATCCCGAATCATTCTGTGAAATATTAGAAATAGCAGAATCTCTGGTCGGTTCCAGAGTATTATCGTGAGAGGTAAGAGTGATGCAAATCACAGAAAAGGATGTACGAACAATTGTTGAAAGCATTGTAAGCGAGGTCTTTACCAGAAAAGACAGTGCTCGGGTGCAGGAACCTGCTTCACCTGATCATGCAGGTGTCTTTTCTGAAATAGATGATCTGGTCGATGCAGCTGAAGAGGCATATAACAGGCTCAGAGAGATGACGCTGGAGAAGAGAAAGGAAATAATTCGGAGTATCAGGGATATTATGCTTCAAAACCTTGATACGCTCTGTCAGATGGCTGTCGAGGAAACCGGGCTCGGTAATTGCGAAGGTAAGGATATTAAAAACAGGCTTGCGATTCTCAAAACACCGGGAGTTGAAGATCTCGAGCCGGTAGCATACACTGACGACTACGGCCTGACTCTCATTGAGCGAGCCCCATACGGGGTAATAGGGTCTATTACGCCGTGCACCAATCCAACGGAAACGTTGATCTGCAACGGAATCGGCATGGTTGCCGGGGGGAATTCTGTTGTGTTTAATCCCCATCCAGCGGCTAAACGTACATCGATCTATACTGTATCGCTCTTCAACGAGGCTATTACCAGAGTAGGAGGACCGGGTAATCTCCTCGCAACGATCAGTGAGCCGACAATCGAAACAGCCCAGGCTGTTATGAGACATCCAAAGATAAACCTCCTAGTTGTAACAGGAGGTCCCGCTGTTGTAAAGGCTGCTATGGCAAGTGGGAAGAAGGTTATTGCTGCAGGGCCTGGAAATCCTCCCTGTGTCGTTGATGAGACCGCCGATATTGAGCAGGCTGCAAAGGGAATTGTGGACGGAGCAGGTTTGGACAATAACATAATCTGTACCTGTGAAAAGGAGGTACTTGCCGTCGACTCCATTGTCGACAAATTGAAGAATGGTATGAAGAAATACGGAGCTTTCGAGCTGAACAAAGGGCAGATTCAGAAGATCACCGATCTGGTCATAGAGGAGCCGGGTCGGCCTGGCTATGATGGTAAACCGAATAAGGAGTACGTCGGGAAAGATGCATGGTTCATTGCAAAGGCTATCGGACTGGATGTTTCGAAGGATACAAAGATTCTTCTCTGTGAGGTTGACCGTGACCATCCGCTTGTCTGGACCGAGCAGCTCATGCCCGTTATCCCAATAGTGAGGATGAGCAGCGCCAACGAAGCAATAGATTTTGCCGTTCAGTGCGAGCACGGCTTCAGACATACCGCAAACATCTATTCAAAGAACATAGACAATCTCTCACGTATGGCAAAGGTCATGAACTGCTCCATATTCGTCAAGAACGGCCCCAATTACTGTGGGCTGGGGTATCAGGGTGCGGGATTCTGTTCATATACAATCGCCAGCCCGACCGGTGAGGGATTGACCCGGGCAAGAACTTTTACAAGGGAGCGGCGATGTTCACTTATCGGGCATTTCAGAATCGTATGAAAAGAGGAACCAATGAGATTGGGTAGGGTTATTGGGAATGTAAATTGTACCCAGAAGGTTGAATCATGGGAAGGTATCAAGCTGCTCCTTGTGCAGCCGTTGGATGAAAACCTGAAAGAGTTCGGCGACCCCGTTGTTGCATGTGACACCGTTCAGGCTGGTCTTGGAGACATTGTTTTTTATGAAGGGGGGAGAGAGGCAGCGCTTGGTCTGGAAAACTGGTTTAACCCGTCGGATGCAACAATTATGGGAATCGTGGACGAAATCCAGATAGAGGGATAGGATGATTCTGGGAAAGATAGTGGGTACCGTTGTATCCACCAGAAAGCATGAGCATTATAAAGGATACAAGATTCTTGTTGTTCAGCCGATTACCCCTGAGGAGAAACCGGCTAAGACCACTTTGCTCGCAATTGACACAGTTCAGGCCGGTACAGGTGACACGGTACTCGTCATCGATGAGGGTAATTCGGCACGGCAGGTCATCGATAACCCTATGGGTGCGGTTAGGAGTGTTGTGGTCGGTATTGTTGATGAATTCACAAGAGAAACATCAATGTAAAGAGGTAAAGAGATGGCGGAAGAGGCCAGGGACAGCATAATCAAGAATGTCATCAGTGGCATCTGGTCTACCGATGCACAGGTAAAAAACCAAGAGGACGATGTAAATCTCCGGGACAATGTTCGGCGGGTGGTAATCGGATCCGATCACGGAGGATATGAGGCAAAACAAAAGATATTGGCCTATCTGAAAAGACTTGGCTATCACGTCACCGATGTGGGCACCTTTGACAAAGAGAGCGTTGATTATCCTGATTTTGCATTTAGAGTCGCAAAGAAAGTGGCAAGCGGTGAGTGTGAGAGGGGAATTATGATTGATGGCGCGGGAATAGGATCATCAATGGCATGCAACAAAGTGAAGGGCATACGAGCTGCGCTCTGTTACGATATCAGGACGGTGATCAATAGCAGGGAGCATAACAATGCAAATGTTCTCACTCTTGGGGGTCCCCTTCACAGTGACGATGAATTTTATAAAATGGTGAAAACATGGCTTGAGACCCGATTTGCCGGAGGCAGGCACTGGAGAAGGGTCAATAAGATAATGTCTCTTGAGAAAGGCGGTTGAAAATGGAACAGCAGCAATTAATAGAAAGAATTACCAGTGAGGTTATGCGTAAGATTCAGCTATCCCCTGCTCAAACTGAGGTTGTTCCTCAGGATTCTTCCTGCTCTGAATCTAACTGTACGAACTGCAGGTTGTGCGTTAGCAGGAATCCTTCGGGTGTTCAAAAAATTCTTGATGGAGGGGCAAGCAGAGTCTCATCCACCATAGGTGTTGTGAATGTACCTGCAGATGTGGCCCGCTTCATCGATCACACCCTGCTCAAGCAGGATGCTGTACAGAGCCAGTTTCTACAGCTCTGCGACGAAGCTTTACAATTTCAGTTTTATTCGGTCTGTGTGAATTCCTACTGGGTTCCCCTCTGCGCCCGGCGTCTCAGGGGCAAGGGTGTAAAAGTGTGTTCAGTTATAGGGTTTCCCCTGGGAGCAATGGACAGCAGGTCCAAGGGGTTTGAAACGAGAACGGCGGTTGATAACGGTGCCTCTGAAATAGATATGGTCATCAATATTGGCGCATTGAAGTCAGGTGATTTCGATGCTGTTGAAAAAGACATACTGTCGGTATTGAGAGCCTGCAGAAGTACGACCGTAATGAAGGTGATCATCGAGGCGTGCCTTCTGAGTGATGACGAGAAAATTCTGGCATGTGAAATTTCAAAAAAAGCTGGTGCTGATTTTATAAAAACATCAACAGGATTTTCAACAGGCGGGGCAACGGCAGAAGACATCGCACTCATACGGAGAGTTGTTGGTCCGAAGATGGGCATCAAGGCCGCAGGCGGTGTCAGAAGTTTCGATGATGCACGGCTTATGATACAGTCCGGTGCAACAAGGATCGGCGCAAGCGCCAGCGTAAAAATAGTATCGAGCAGTTAATCATACCATCAAAATCCCCTATAAAATGTACATATTTTCATATTTTGAAAATATGTACTTGACAGAGCAGCATTCCTACTTTACTATTATCTAAGTTCACTTGGAGTGTATAGGTATGAATAAAAAGGCTGATACTGGTGGTCAGATTATGAAAATTCTCCGCGTCAATATGCGAAAAACTACAGCTACATATGAGGAGCTTCCCAAAGAGTGGCTGCTCGTTGGCGGAAGGGGCCTTGTGGCAAGGATTCTGAACAGAGAGGTGCCCCCCAATGCTGATTCTTTTGGTGAGGATAATAAACTCATTTTTGCCTGCGGGCCTGTTGCGGGAACCAATGCCCCGCAGCTTGGCAGAATTTCCGTTGGTGCGAAGAGCCCGCTGACCCTGGGGATAAAGGAAGCCAACGCCGGCGGTCCGGCTGCACAGAAACTGGACCGTCTTGGTATCCGGGCGATTGTCGTCGAATCTATACCGGAGGATGATCGGATCTATTGCCTTAAGATTTCAAAAAATGAAACTGCACTAGTCCCAGCAGATGAGCTCAAGGGCATGCGGGTATTTGAATTGGTCGATGAGCTTTATAAAAAATACGATGGGACCCCAACGATCGTGGGAATTGGCATTGCAGGCGAACGGAAGTACAAAGGAGCCTCGGTTTTTCTTACGGACTTGTACGGTGACCCCTCGAGAAATGCCGGAAGGGGTGGGCTGGGCGCCGTAATGGGTGCGAAAGGCCTCAAGGCCATTGTTATCGACGATGCTGGTGCGCCTCCAGTCCCATTGGCCGATAGGGATCTGTATAGAAAAACAGTCCGTAACTGGATAAACATGATCAAGAAAGATGTGGTCTGTGGTTTGTTTGCAACTGAGGGTACACCTTTTACCATTGCATCCAACAGTTATCAGGGTACTATGCCTGGTGATAATTATAGAACCGGAAGACCCCGGGGGTTCAAGGATGTTACCGGCGAAGTCACGAGGAGAAAGGTGTGGGAACGTCATGGAAAGATGCACGCCTGTATGCCCGGTTGTGTTGTTCAATGCTCCATAATCTATTTCGATGAAGATGGCCGCAAAACCTCTGCATATGAGTATGAGGCAGTTTCCATGATCGGTACCAATCTTGGTATTTCGGATACGGATAAAATTGCACAGTTCAAGTATATGTGTGACAACATCGGCGTGGATTTCATCGAGATAGGGAGCGCTCTCGGTGTTTCGGGGGAAGCTGGAAAGATGAAGCCAGGTGACCCTGATTCAGTTTTTCGTTTGCTCGAGGAGATGGATAAGGGAACAGAGCTGGGGCGAATACTGGGAGATGGTGTTGTTACAACGGCAAAGAAATTCAACATAGAGAGAATACCTGCGTTCAAGGGCCAGGCACTCCCGGCACACGACCCAAGGGCGGTAAAGGCAATGGGTGTTACCTATGCCACCAGCCCGATGGGCGCTGATCATACAGCCGGCCTTACCTACAAGAGGCCTCTGAATCGCGACGGTCAGGTTCTCAACTCGCTGCGGTTTCAGCTGAGGGCAGCTGCATGCGATACCTTCGGGTACTGTCTCAATTCTGTACCGGGGAGACAGGCTTCGATCTATGAGTTCGTTGCTGACCTTCTGAAAGCACGGTTCGGCGTTAATGTTACACCCGATGACGTGCTCGAAATTGCGAAACAGGATCTCCGGGATGAGCTACAATTCAACAGGGGTGCAGAGTTTAGTACCGCTCACGGTACGTTACCGAAGTTTCTCAGGGAGGAACCGCTGCCACCGACAGGACACGTTTTTGACGTTGAAGATAGGGAGATAAACAAAATCTGGGATCTTATGGAGGTCTATAAGGAGCCGGAAAAGATCTGGGAGGTCCGTTTTCCGAAGATTCCAGAGATACTCTTTGGCGTGGGAGTTACAGAGAAAGTGGGCGAGCGGGCGGCAAAACTGGGGGTGAGAAAAGCTTTTGTTGTTGCCGATCCTGTTATGAAGGAACTCGGTAGAGTTGATGAACTGGAGGAAATTCTCGTAAAAGGTAGCGTCGATTCATTTGATTACACCGGGGTGGAGCCTGATCCGCCAGTTGAGTCGATTGAACGTGCCGCTTTGTTCTATGATGAGAATAAATGCGATGGCATCATTGCCCTCGGCGGTGGAAGCTCAATGGATACTGCAAAGGCCACAGCGGTTCGGGTATCACAGACGGGCCTGCTGCGTGAGTATGAAAATCTCGTTGGGGGTAAGGCGAAAATAAAACCACCCCTCCCTCCCGTTATCTGCATACCGACAACCTCCGGAACGGGCAGTGAAACCAACCAGTATGCGGTTATTACAGACCCTGAGAGGGCTGTAAAATTCACCATGATGAGTGATTACATGACCCCCCAACTGGCTGTCATCGACCCGCTCATGTGTAAGACCATGCCACCTGCAATTACAGCAGAAACGGGCATTGATGCACTCGCGCACTGTATTGAAGGCTATGTTGGAATGAACGATGAGTATCATCCCTACTACGAATCGCTGGCGCTTTACGGAGTAAAGCTGATTGGAAGAAGTCTGCTAAAGGCATATAAGAATGGAGAGGATATTGATGCAAGAAAGGATATGTGTATAGCGGCAGCTTTCGGTGGAATATCCTTTACCAAGGGACTCGGACTGGGTCATGCAGTGAGCCATGTGCTCGGTGCGTTCCATCACATTTCGCACGGACAGGGATGCGCACTTGGCCTCCTCTGTCATGTCCGGGCAAATCAGAAAATGTGTGAAGAGCAGTTTCAGGATCTTGCCTGGGCCCTCGATCGATCGGATGATCTGGAAGGAGCGCTCTTGCATTTGTACAGCGCCCTCAATATCGCGTTGCATTTCAGAGAAGCGGGTATAAAAGAGGCTGAGCTTGAAAAAATCGCCTTTGAGACTTCAACCAATACGGTAAATCTTGCGGCGAATCCTCAGCCCCTAACCGAAAAAAAGATTTTTGAACTTTTAAAGGAATTTTATTGATGAATTGATCTAACCAATTACATTACGATAGCACTAATCACGAATGAGAATATTGAGATAAAGAGAGGTTAATTACTATGAAAGCGATCGATGTGTTACCCTGTGAAGATGCAGAAAAGAGGGTCAAACTCGGAAAGATCAGACTTTTTCAGTATAATCCAACCTTAAAGGACGAACTGGAGAAGGGGCTCATAACAGAAGATGAGGCATTGAGGCTGTATAGAGCCATGATTACGCAAAGGGCTTTTGAATATACGATCCGTGATCTTGACAGTAAGCGGTTTGTTCCCTGTGAGGATTTTGAGTTTAGAGGTTCGACACACCTCAGTGTCGGACAGGAGGCAGCCCAGACAGGGGCTATTTGTGCACTGTCAAAGGAGGATTATATTGCAGTCCATCACAGGGCTCATGGACATTGTTTATCTAAGGGGCTGTTTGCCTACTATCAGATGGATGAGCAAGAGCTCAAAAAAGTATTGGAACCGGCAGAGAGTAATGAATTTTCTACCCGTGGGTACGATAATCTTCTGGATGCAGTGATAGACTATCACCTGTACAGAATGATGGCCGAAGCTCTCGGAAAAGAGGCTGGTTATTGCAGGGGCAGGGGCGGAGCGATGCATATTGCTGATTTTTCGGTCGGACATCTTGGTGCAAACGCCATCGTTGGTGGTGGTTTTCCCATTGCGACTGGAGCGGCGCTCGCCGTACAAAAGCTCAATGAAAACAGGGTTGTGCTCTGTGCGGTCGGTGATGGAGCCATGAATAATGGTGTGGCACATGAATCCATGAACTTCGCGACAATGGCTCAGTTTGAAAAGGGTTTGCCAATTATTTTCTACGTTGAGAATAATCAGTACGGTATGACCGGCCAGCAAAAGGGTGAGGTTACGGATATCGAGTATCTTTCCCAGAGAGGCGTTGGTTACAACGAAGAGGCTATGCATGCAGAAACGATATGCGGTATGAATATTCTTACTGTCAGGGAGGCCGTGAGCAGGGCAAAAAGACTGTGCTTGAAAGGTGAGGGGCCCGTTTTGCTCGAGGCGAATACCTATAGATTTTGGGGACATAATTTCAAGGACAAAGGTTTTAGCTATAGAACGGAACAGGAAACTGAGGCTTGGAAACAGCATGATCCAGTTGATTGGTTTAGAGACGAGCTGATAAAGAACGAAATATTAACTGAAGACGAAGCTGAGAAAGAATGGACTACAATCCGAAAGAAGCTTCGGGACCTTACAGTTCTTGCAGCAAACAGCAAATATCCTGAAATCAAGGATATGGAGGTCGGTCTGTACAGTGATACGAATACCAATAAGATTGGTGATGAATACAAGACCGTTACTATTTTGAAACTACGGCGAAAGTACAAGCGTGACAGTGAGGGCAAGATACTTGCCAGGCATGCCGTTGCCGAAGCGCTTTCGGAAGAGATGATGCGTGATAGAAGGGTTGTTGTATGGGGAGAAGATGTTGCTGAGTATGGTGGAGCATACAGCGCCACCCTTGGAATCTTCGATACATTTGGACGTGACAGGATATTCAATACAGCCATTTCAGAAGCGACGATTGTCGGTACCGGTGTGGGTGCGGCAATGGTTGGATTGCGCCCCGTTGTTGAGCTCATGTATATCGATTTCATACTCATGGCCATGGACCATGTGGGTAATCAGGCTGCAAAGACGAGGTATATGTTTGGAGGTCAGTCAACAATTCCCCTCACGATTCGAACAACAATAGGGGGTGGAAAGGGGTATGCTGGACAGCATGCTCAGAGTCTCGAATCGATAGTTACACAGTTCCCTGGATTAAAGGTGGCCATTCCGTCAAACGCCTATGATATGAAGGGGCTTTTGAAGACCGCCATCAGGGATGATAATCCTGTATGTTTCATTGAGCATCAGATGGTCTATCTTGAAAAGGCTGTTGTTCCCGAGGGGGAGGATTACACCATTCCCTTCGGTGTTGCAAAGGTTGTGAGGGAAGGAAAGGATATTACGGTGGTTGCCTACTCAAATATGGTCACCAGGAGCCTTACGGCAGCAGAAATCCTCGAGAAGCGGGATGGCGTGCAGGTCGAAATTGTCGACCCCCTTACCCTTGTTCCTCTGGATGTAAAGACCATTGCTGATTCTGTGAATAAAACAGGAAGAGTGGTCGTTATTACACAGGCACCCTATACCGGGGGTTTCGCGAGTCATATATCCCATGAGATTGCAAAGAACAGTTTTAAAAATATGAAATGTCCGGTCAGGATCATTTCAGGTTATGACGTTCCACCGCCGATGTCACATCCCCTGGAAGTGGAAAACATGCCGGACCCGGAGAGAATCGCAAGAGGTGTTAGAGAAACTCTGAATGCGTAGCTGCGCCCCTGTACGTTCAGGTTGAGATGTAACCTCCTTATGAAGATGGTTGTGGAAAAGGGCTCCCTTGGCCGAAGAAAAGGTGGTTATTAATTAATGGAAAATACGATATATAACTCTGCCAGCAATCCGGAGTTTACGGAAGTTAATGCACCCCTTATTCGCAAGATCATTGCTGAGAGGATGCTAGAAAGCAAGTTGACCATACCGCATTTCTATCTCTTCGATGAGATAGATATGAAAAAATCGGTTGTATTGAGAGGAGAACTGAATGCGGATGGAAAGAGTAATGTTAGTTTCAACGATTTTATAGTAAAAGCCTGTGCGCTTGCCCTGCAGAAACATCCGGAGTGTAATGTTTCTTATAGAGACGGGAAAATAAGACAGTATCAAACTCTAAATATAAATATAGCCGTAGCAATAGAGGGGGGACTATTAGTTCCTACGTTAAAAAATTGTGCCCAGAAAAGCCTCTATGAGACAAGCAGTGAAGCCAGGATTCTCATAGAGAAAGCTCGTAATAAAAAATTGAGACCGAGGGAACAATTGGGAGGATCTTTAACCATCTCAAACCTTGGGGTGTTCGGGTTGGAGGGTTCTTTCTCGATTATCAATCCACCACAGGCCCTTATACTCACTGTGGGGACAATACGCGAAGTGCCCGTGGTCGAAGATGGGAGGGTTGTGGTTGGGCTGCGGATGAAGATCACACTTTCCTGTGACCATCGTGCGGTCGATGGAAAGGTGGGTGCGGTTTTTCTCTCTACGGTAAAAAACATTCTTGAGCATCCCCGGGAAAACCTTTTGTAATGGTCTGTATTGAGAATTAGAGGATTGTATATGACAAGATTGGAAAGGGAGAAGCTGTTACCAAAGATTGCGAGGCTCTACTACCTCGAGGATATGAATCAGGATGAGATAGCGGAGAAATTTAATATAAACCGCGTGAGAGTCTCCCGTTATCTGAAAAAGGCACGGGAGAGCAATATAGTCGAAATAAAGATTAACTATTTCAAAGAGAGCTATGGGGATATTGAAAGAGCGTTTGAGGATAGGTTTGATTTAAAGGAGTGTGTGGTAATTCCCTCACATGAGGATCCGCAGGAAACACTAGAAGATATGGCTGCAGCTTTAACAGGTTTATTATGCAGGATTCTGAAAAATGGCCACAGTTTAGGTGTCAATTGGGGATTGACCCTTAAGGGAGTTGCCTCCCTCATGCAGTCCACGAAGAAAATCGATGTAAAGGTTGTACCAATGTGTGGTGGTTTGGGGAAGATAGAAACAGGTATACATACGAATTTCATAGCAAAGAACATTGCCGATGTGTTCGGTGGTATGAGTTACGTTATTAATGCACCGGCGATCCTTGACAGTAAAAAGACAAAAGAAATTCTCATCCGGGACAGCAATACAAAGGAGATTTTTGAATTATTAAAGCATCTTGATTCTGCAGTGTTCAGTTTCAGCGACATTGGGTCGGATTCCTCCTATTCAAAATATGGTTTTATAGGCATGGAAGAGCTTTTATATTTAAAGGGGCTCGGTATTGTTGGAGATGTGAATCTCAATTTTATCGATAAGGATGGTGTGTGCGTGCCCAATAGGATAAGTGATAGGGTTATAGCCCTCCCAATTTCAGAAATAGGCAAGATAAAAAATGTAATAGGCATTGCATTCGGCAGCCGGAAAATAGATATTACCAGAGCCGTGTTGCGAAGTGGCATAATCGATATTCTCATTGTTGATAAGATCCTCGCCGATGGAGTTCTGGACTGATCTGTACTCACAGATGGGATCTCGCTCAATCCTATGCCTTGTACAATGGAGCACCTACCGATGCCATCAAAAGACATCAGTGGAACTGAAAACAGCACAGGGAGACTGGATTCAGTTACCGATCTTGTTGAAATAGCTGGAAAATTGAAGCCCTCAACAGTCGTTATAGCAGGAGGGCATAGAACAGAGGATCTGCAGCTCGTTGAGTCAGCCCGTGACCATGGCATTATAGATAGAATCGTCCTTGTTGGGAAAAAGGAGCGTGTCCTTAAAGCCGTTGATGAGGTAGGTATCCGGATATCAAAAGAGGATCTGATCGCTGCTCCAAATGATGAAGAGGTTGCGGCTGCAACCGTTGAGCTTATCAGGGCAGGTGGTATCGACGTTGTGCTGAAGGGTGGTATATCGACACCGGTAATCAACCGATACATGCTCAAGCTTGCCATTCGCCCGACAGTGAGTCTTGCGACTATTTTTGAGGCCTCGCCGATTGCAGGCGGTCGACCTATGGTTCTCACCGATGCCGGTGTTACGACAGTTTGTAATTTCGGCCGACTTGTGAATCTCATCGACAATGCTGTCCAGGTAGCAAAGGTGGTAATGGGTATAGGACGCCCACGTGTAGCTGTACTATCAGCCAACGAGAAGCTGATACCCTCTCTTCCATCCACCTGGCTGGGGAAAAAGCTCGCCCAGCGAACGTGGCAGCATGCATCTGTATGCGGTCCACTCTCATTCGATCTTGCAACCGATCCAGATTCTGTCAACGTAAAGGGGCTTCCCGACCTGCCAAACGTGGAGGAAGTTGCAGGAAGAGCAGACATTTTGATATGCCCCGGTATCGATGCGGCTAACATACTCTACAAGGCCATTACCGCAATGACGAAGTTTGGACAGGCATCGCTTGCGGGAATTACCGTAGGTTTTTCCGTTCCCTACATCATACTGTCAAGGGCGGATACACTTGAAACGCGCCTTCTTTCGATCGCTCTCTGTAGTATCTATTCACAGCGAATTTCTGAGAGGAAAAAGAGTACAGCACAGGCATCAACATCCGACGAGGTTGTTTATAGAATTCTCGTTCTCAATCCAGGTTCAACCTCATTCAAGCTCGCGGTTTACAGGAATGACCATGCCCTATATGCAGAGGAAATTACACACAATTTTCCTCCTCTCCATACAGAGGATGCATTGGATAAGCAGATAAAATGCGCAGAGAAGATTGTCTCAGAAAAGATTCAAAAGTGGGGTATTCAAAAACTAGATGGGATTGCGGCTCGAGGTGGGTTGTTACCCAGGCCCCTCAAAAAGTTAAAGGGTGGAACTTATACAATCGCTCTCTTGCGAGAAGGACAGGTTGTAGTGGACAGATACATTGTTGATGCCATACGGTTGCATCCTGCTGGGGCTCACGCAAGCAATCTGGGAATTCCACTCGCAGCACTCTTGGCGGAAAAATACCGGGTTGGAGCGTACACGGTTGACCCTGTTATAGTGGATGAATTTATTCCAGAAGCTGAGTTGTCGGGCTACGCTCCAATCCGTCGAAAAAGTCTCTCCCATGCGTTGAGCATCCGAGCTGCAGCAACGAAAGCGGCTGAGCTCATCGGAAGACCGGTGGAAGATATCAATCTTGTCATAGCCCACCTTGGAGGTGGGATTAGCGTAGCTGCCGTCCAGAAGGGGTTGATGATTGATAATAATATTGCGTTGCTCGGAGAAGGTCCCTTTACTCCGCAGCGTGCCGGTAGTCTACCTGTCGGAGAACTCATCGACCTCTGCTTTTCAGGCAAGTTTACCCGTGAGGAATTGGTGGATGAGCTTTCAAAAAATGGGGGGATTCAATCCTACCTTGGGGAATATCGCATGGATGTAGTAGAGAGCCAAATCGAGGGCGGTGACCGACATGCTCAAATGGTTGTCGACGCAATGGTTTACAGGATAGCAAAGGAAATTGGTGCCATGTTCGTCTCAGCAGGATGTGATGTTGAGGCCATTGTGCTCACCGGTGGACTTGTACAGAGCAGCCGAATTCGGGTTGCGTTGAAAAACCGCCTCAGCAAGCTTGCGCCTGTTGTGGTTTTCGAGGAAGCGCTCGAGATGTCAGCTTTGGCTTCGGGTGTCCTGAAGGTACTTTCAGGGAGGGAAAAACCGTTGCGTTATCGAGGTCGATAAAGAGGAAACCAAAGAGGGGGATGATCTGTATGTTGAAATCCGAGAAGTATCACTGGGTTTTCCGTGCCCATGTAGTTGACCGAGCAGGGGCGCTCACCAGTATATCCTCTGCCTTCAGCAACGAAGGCATAAACATCGGTACAGTTGTAGGCCACGGTATTGAAGAACCCGCAAATGTGGAGGGAAGTGTGGTGCTCACATTCCTCTGCAGCAAGGAGAAGAAGGATGTAATGGTTCGTAAAATTCAACGGCTAAGCAAAGTTATCGACCTGGAAGAGCGTCCCTACGATTCACAAAGATTGAGGAAATCAGTAATCATGGTCTCTTCAAAAGAGCTAAAACCGCGTGATGTAGCGGGTGAGCATACATTTTTAACCTGCGAGCTTGTCAGCAGGGACAATTCAGGGTGGACCTATTTTCTGGCCGGTTCGCCAAGTGAGCTCGATCCTGTTCTGCGAGTGCTGGAAACAAGCGGCGTGGTGAAGGATCTTGTTTATTCAGTTGTTGGTCTCTGATGTTCCAACCAAAATCCCAATTGAAACTATTGGTTTCTTAGCTTGTTATATTGTAGTATTTTTAAATTGCCAGTATTTACAAAAAAATTACTCCATGGTACCTGTGAATAGATGGAAAGATTTGCTCCAAATAAAAAGACTGGTAAAAAAACTGTTGCCCGCGGAATGGTTTTCAATATACAGCGGTACAGTCTGCATGATGGACCGGGAATCAGAACGGTTGTATTCTTGAAGGGCTGTCCTCTCAAATGCGAGTGGTGCTGTAATCCAGAATCAATTGCTGAAGAACCACATGTTACCTATAATCCTGAGAAATGTCTCGGCGATGGCAGATGCGTCGAGGTGTGCCCAACCGGAGCGCGCAATATCGAGAAGTACAGACTAGAGGATTTTTGGCTGTATTTATAGATTTATTGGAAAAAAG
>CAYFYU010000002.1:104501-108843 GCA_964347455.1 uncultured Spirochaetota bacterium
CATCTTTTGTGGCAAATGTGTCGAAGTCTGTCCTTCCGGTGCACTAGAGCTGATGGGAAGGCCGATGACCGTAGATGAAGTGCTGGAGGAAGTTGAAAAGGACCGTTTGTTCTATGAATCTTCAGGTGGTGGCGTGACGCTCTCAGGTGGTGAAATACTCATTCAACGGAAGTTTGCGCTAGAGTTGATGAAGGAGTTCCGAAGGCATTTCTTACATATTGCAATTGAAACGTCGGGTTACGGACCTTGGGAATGGGTTGAGGAAATTGTGGATGCCTGTGACCTGGTTTTGTATGACCTGAAGCACATGGACCCAGACCTCCATAAGAAATTTACCGGTGTACCAAATGGTCTCATACTGGAAAACGCTCTAAAAATTTCCCAAAAAAAACAGGAGATAGTATTTCGTATTCCCCTCATAGGGGGTGTCAATACCGATACAGAAAATATCGAGGCTGTATCACAGTTTGCATTAAAGGCCGGAGTAAATGAGATTCACCTATTGCCCTATCACCGCCTCGGAGAGTCAAAGTACGGAAAATTGGGGAGGCAGTATACCTCTTGTGGTTTTACACCGGATGACAGCTTGATAAATGATATAAAACTGGTTATTGAGTCCCACGGCATTGAGGTAAAGATAGGAGGGTGATGGTCTTCGATGCGAAACAATTTCTATTGTTTTTGGTGAATGAGCATATTATTATACCGACAATATACGATTTGTATTAAAGGAGGGCTGTATGCATCTTGCAGCTGCCGAAAAATTGTCGCAATACTGGGAAAAGGGAGACTTTGTAATCGAGCCCGATCATGTATTATCCAAAGGGATGGAGGAGTATGAGCGGGGACAGCGACTCCGGCATCGGGTTGTAACCGTCCAACCACGTATATGCTTGGAAAGAGCACGGATCATTACCCAGTCCTACAAAGAAACAGAGGGTGAGCATATACTCGTTCGGCGTTCAAGGGCATTTGATTGCATACTGAAGGGCATAAGTGTCTACATACTCGACGACGAGCTTATCGTAGGGCATCAGGCGAGCACACAGAGAAGTGCCCCGTTGTTTCCTGAATTTGCCGTGGAGTGGGTCGATCAGGAGATCGACACCTTCGAAAGCCGTCCACAGGACAGGTTCATTGTCCCTGTCGAAGTGAAAGAGGAGTTCCGCGAAGAAATATTACCCTACTGGAAGGGAAAGACTCTCAGTGACCGTCTCTATTCTTACCTCACCGAAGAGATTAGGCTTCAGAGATTTGTGGCAACCGTATTCAGTGTCGGCCTGCATGAAGACGGCGGTCTGGGCCACGTTGCTCTGGATTACGAAAAAGTGTTGAAGCAGGGTTTGGAGGGAATCAAAGATGAGATTTTTGAAAAGCTTGAGGGGCTAACTATATGGAGACCGGAAGATTATAAAAAGAAGCTCTTCTATGAATCATGTATCAGTATGTGTAATTCAGTTATTGGATTCGCACAACGCTATGCAGCGAAAGCGAGGGAAATGGCAGAGGGGGAAAATAACAGGATTAGAAGAGAGGAGCTGCTTCAGATTGCTGAAAATTGCGAACGGGTACCCACGTCGCCGGCTCGTAATTTTCACGAAGCACTTCAATCCTTCTGGTTTGTTCAGCTCGTACCGCAGATATACGACAACGGTGTTTCCATATCGCCGGGAAGGTTCGATCAGTACATGTATCCCTATTACGGCGACGATATTAAAGGCGGTCGGTTGACACGGGAAAAAGCCCAGGAATTACTAGAAGCCCTCTGGGTAAAGTTTACTGAACCGATCAAGGTATACAGAGCTGCAGATGCTGCATTTCATGCCGGATACCCGATGGGGCAGAATCTATGCATTAGCGGCGTTGGACCAGACGGCCTCGATGCTACGAATGATCTGAGCTATCGATGTCTCGAGGCGCATTCACACATGCTGCTCATGCAGCCAAATTTCTCAGCTCGGGTTCATCTAAACTCTCCCCATCAATACCTTATGAAAGTTGCAGAGGCCATAAAACTTGGCAGCGGTATGCCGCAGATAACGAATGATGAGGTATTCGTCACTGCACTGACCAATATTGGTGTTTCGCTGGAGGATGCGCGTGGGTATGTCCCAGTTGGATGTGTTGAATCGGCGCCGGTTAATGCATGGGGCAGATGCAACGGCGGTTATACAAACCTGACAAAAGTTGTCGAGCTTGCATTGAGTAATGGTGTGTGCAGGATTACCGGTGAGCAGGTGGGCCCGAAGATCGGCGATCCGAAGAAATTTAAGAGCTTCGATGATCTTATAGAAGCCTACAAGAGCCAGATGCAGTATACCATAAAGACCCTTGCCACCTGGGACAATCTCATCGATATGACCCATGCACAGTTCATGCCCACCCCATTTACCTCACTTCTGGTCGGTGACTGTATTGAGAAGGGCAAGGATGTGACCGAAGGTGGGGCACGTTACAACTGGACCGGTCCTCTCGGTGTTGGAATCGCAAACGCCGGGGATTCGCTCGTAGCAGTGAAGAAGATGGTTTTCGAGGAGAGGTCCATCTCGATGGAAGAGCTGCTCAAGGCTCTGGACAGCGATTTTGAGGGGAAAGAAGACCTTCGGCAGATCCTTATCAATAAAATGCCGAAGTACGGTAACGATATTCATGAAGTGGATCTCCTCGTGAAACTTACAACCGATATCTTTTTTGACGTTCTCGAGAATTTTGAAACGTACAGAGGGGGGCCCTTTGTCGGTTCCCTACTCCCTGTTGCATCCTATGTGGCCTTTGGGCAATCCACCGGGGCGACTCCCGATGGAAGAAAGGCAAAGGAGAGGCTTGCAGACGGGATTTCACCCACAACCGGTATGGACCTGAATGGTCCCACGGCTGTTTTCAAGTCTGTGTGCACCATCGATCATCTCCGCTGTCCAAATGGGGTAATTTTCAACCAGAAGATCAATCCGGCCACCATAGCTACATCCGAAGGAATGCGTAAGTTTATCGAACTGATACGAACATACATCCGGATGGGTGGAGGACATGTACAGTTTAACATAGTATCCGCAGACATGCTGAAGGATGCGCAGGTTCATCCTGACAAGCACAGGGGTCTGGTTGTACGAGTTGCTGGCTACAGCGCCTTTTTCAATGAAATCCACAGAGATGTACAGGATTCCATCATAGCCCGTACAGAGCAAATACTGTAATGATGATGAGTTAGAGTACAATTCAACAGGCACACTGAAATTCCGCAGCAACACTTCTACATAAATTTTTTGGGCGCACCTCTTTTTCTTGACTGTCAAAATCCATCGTGCATAATAAGGATCTCATAAACTCACATGTCAGAAGTAATTCGACCTCAACAGAAGCCATTAATAAATTATCATTAATTTATTATGATGGGTTAAAATTGTGGGAACTGTTGGTGGCATTGAAGGAGGAAAATAAACACCTTAGGAATTAAAAAATTCAAATGCGGCTCGATTATCCATGAATGATGTATAAGTTTCTGTTCAATTGTTATAGATTCTTGGTTATCAGAAGGGGATTTAAATGAGCAAACAGATTAAATATGTACCAACAAAACGACAAAAAGTTGAGATGTTACGTAGAATGCTTCTTATTCGAAATTTCGAGTACAAAGCGTTGTCACACTGCACGGAGAGACTAAATCGTGGCCCCCTACATCTATACGTTGGTGAAGAAGCCACCTCCGTCGGTTCATGCATGGCGTTGGAGTCTGGCGACTTTATCACAAGTACACACAGAGGGCATGGCCACTGCATTGCCATGGGGGGTGATGTAAGAAAGATGCTTGCAGAAATTACGGGAAGAGCAACCGGTTATTGCAAGGGAAAGGGTGGCTCGATGCATATCACCGACCTGGATCTTGGAATTATCGGTTCAAATGGAATCGTTGGTGCCGGTATTCCTATTGCAATAGGTGCAGGAATTGCAATGGATAATCAGAATAAGAAAAATGCAATTCTCTGTTTCTTCGGGGATGGTGCCAGTAATACGGGTGCTTTTCACGAAAGCCTCAACATGGCTTCAATATGGAAGCTTCCTATTATTTTTCTTTGTGAAAATAACCTTTATGCAATCAGTGGGTGTGTAAATGATACTCTTAATATTTGTGATGTCAGTGTCAGAAGCGAGTCTTACGGCATTCCGGGAGTAACAATAGATGGGAATGATATTTTTGAAGTGTACACAACCACAAAAGAGGCGAGGGATAGAGCAGTTGCGGGTGAGGGACCAACATTGATCGAGTCGAAAACGTATCGATGGCTTGGTCACTGGCATGCCGATCCCTGTCGGTATCGAGAAGAGGCAGAAGTTGAGGAGTGGA
>CAYFYU010000002.1:108853-125826 GCA_964347455.1 uncultured Spirochaetota bacterium
ATAAAGCGAATGAAGGAACATTTGCTCAAAGAGAGAATTTTATCTGAAAAACAACTCATTGAGATTGAGGATGAAGTAGAGAAAGAAATTCTAGAAACGGAGAAGTTTGCCATAGAGAGTCCATACCCTGATCCCGAGGAAGCTCTTCTGGATGTGTACATCGAGGATAAATAAAATCCTATTCCAGAATAAAATGTAAAGAAGGGGAAATCACCTATGAGAGAGATAAATTATACAAAGGCAATATGGGAAGCATTGCATGATGCCATGAAGAAAGACGAGCGTGTCTTTTTGGTCGGCGAGGACATAGGTGTTCAGGGCAATATCTATGGTGCAACCTTTGGATTGTTGGATGAGTTTGGAGAAAAGCGGGTTCGGAATTCACCAATTTCTGAGGTAGCAATTATAGGCTCGGCAGTGGGAGCTTCGATATTGGGAATGAGACCTGTTGTTGAGATTATGTATATTGATTTTGCAACCATAGCAATGGATCAGATCGTGAATCAAGCAGCCAAATGGCATTATATGTCAGGTGGTAAGTCCGAACTTCCGTTGGTAATTCGAACTCAGGGTGGAGCGGGAACTGGGGAAGCGGCGCAACATTCACAGAGCCTCGAGAGCTTTTTCACTCATGTCCCAGGTTTAAGGGTGGTTATGCCTTCCACACCCTATGATGCCAAGGGTCTCTTAACCACTGCAATCCAGGATGAAAATCCTGTTATGTTCATTGAGCATAAGCTTTTATATACAACCAAAGGGGACGTTCCAGAAAAGTCATATTCGATTCCCTTTGGTCAGGCTGACGTAAAGAGAAAGGGAAAAGATGTAACAATTGTTGCTCTATCGAAGATGGTTCTCGATGCACTGGAAGCTGCTGATGAACTGGCAACCAAAGGCATAGAGGCTGAGGTTATCGATCCTCGAACACTGAATCCTTTGGATACGGAAACGATCCTGTCATCCGTTAAAAAAACAAAAAGACTTGTTGTTACCCATCAGGCGTGCAAGACTATGGGATTTGGGGCAGAGATTGTTGCCGTTGTAGCAGAGGAAGGCATACCCGCAAAGATTAGAAGAGTGGCTGGTGAGAATACACCTATACCCTACAGTAAGCCTCTGGAAGATAGGGTACTACCCAATAAGAACGATATAAATGCGGCCGTGTTTTCAATGATGAATTGATAATCCTGTATTCTACTAAGAAAATATGTTTTTCTGCATTCTAGATTGGAGATGGATATCTGATTTCCATGGGAAGGAGGATCAGTCATAAATGGAAGGTATCGTTAAAAAAATACATCACAGCGGGATAACCGTGAGAAATTTAGAGGAATCAGTTCAATTTTATGAGAGCGTGTTTGGATTTAGAAAAATAGGAGGTGTTGAGTTAACAGTCAATGAGGAAGGTGACATGAAAGGTGTACATATACATATTGCTTTTTTAAAAGCCGGAGAAGATGATCTGGAGCTACTCGAGTATGTTCAGCCACAAGCAAAAAAAGTGCTCGAATTGAATCCCTGGGATTCTGGCGTTCAGCACCTTTCATTTAAAGTAGACAAGATTTGGGAGTTTTATAGTAAATACAAAGATTCAATTAAATTTCTCACCCCTCCGGTTGATTATATTTCAGAGGAGATCGATACAACATGGACGTACCTCAAAGACCCGAATGGTGCTATATTGGAGCTGTCTGAGGATCATAAGGAGAGAAAGTTTACCGGGTGAATTTTTCTTTAAAAATTTTTGATATACCTGACTTATCCACGCTTTTTATCTTCAGGATATATTTCCAATCAACCTTAAGGAGTTATTATTTTTCCCGTTCTTGCAGATTCATGTAGAGCAAGGACGCTTTTGAGGAATTCTCGGCTCAAACTCAAAGGCACGGTTGGATCAGCGCCATCGATGATGCATGACTCCATTTGAGCCACTTCCGATTGATAGGGCGTCACAGCAGGGAAGGTGAATGTTTCTCTTCGGTCATCCTTCGATGTCAGCACAATCTGGGACTTATTACCGTCGAGCCCCGGTTTCCAGGGTTTTTCAATTGAGATAAAACCTTCCCTCCCTATGATATGTGTTCCAACCCGAAAGGGGGATCGAATACTTGCCGATATCTGGGCGATGATATTGTTCGAGAACTTCAAATTGCCGTAGATTGCGGTATCGACTTCAACTCCATCTTCAAATTTTTTATGGGCGTAGACTTCTATCGGCGCACCGGCCATTGCCATGGTTATGGACATACTGTTCGGATAAACTCCAACATCCCACAGGCTTCCACCTGCTGTTTCTCTCTTTACACGTATATTGTCCCTTTCATGCTCCGGGAGGTAGTAGTCGAACCAGCTGTTAATAAATTGAATCTCACCCAACCTTCCACCTTGTACGAGTTCCTTTACCTTTAGGGTCTGCGGGTGGTGCAGGTACATAAAGGCTTCAAAGACAGTGACATTGTATTTTGCTGCTGCAGCCTCGACTTTACTGAAGTCCTCTGTCGTGGTAACAATGGGCTTTTCACAGAGAACATGCTTTCGGGCCTCTGCAGCTCTAATGGTCCATTCACAGTGAAGGGTATTGGGAAGCGAGATATAAACTGCATCAATTTCAGGATTGTCAAGAAGATCCCCATAGCTCCCGTATGGTTTTGGAATACTTCGTTTAGAGGCGTATGCTTGAGCTTTGGCCAGTTCCCGACTTGCCACGGCAATGAGCTCACTTCTCGTTGATCGATTTATTGCGTATATGATAACATCGTTGATCATTGCGGTGGATAGAATACCCCACCTCACTTTTTCTGCCATCTTATTTCCCCCTGTTAATGCGTTTCAGTATACCAACATACTCTGGGTATTTACCATTGCATGAGCTTATTATATTGAAAGGGCTTGCTATTGACAATATATACTCAACCTTTTTAGCAGATTAAGGGATGATAATTTGTATTGACAGTGTTTTATTATTGTGTTGTAATGAATTTAAGAAATTTAAAGTAAGGAGGAATTATATGAAAAAGAAACTCATAATCATCGCAGTTGTACTTATAACAGCTCTTTCTCTGCTCTTTCTTATTGCAAGTGGAGAGAAAGAGGGCGGTGGTAAGGAGCCGAAAGGGCCTGTGACGCTTTCCGTTCTGACTATGACCGGCCCATTTATCAGTGGACCGATAAAGATACATGGTCCTGAATGGTCGGAAAAAGTGGGTGGAGGGCACAAGGTTGAGGCGGTCGAGGTTGCATTTGGCGATATCTTCCCCAAGGCACAGCAGGCTGCTGCAACCAAGAGCGATGCCTTCGACATGCTGCTTGCAGCGAACATCTGGATGGCCGACTTCGTCGGTTGGGACTATGTTATCCCTCTTGACGACTATCTGGCGGATGCCGACTGGTATCCAAGCGATGTTCCCGAGGGTATTGTAAAGAAGAACACCTTCCACGGTAAAACCTATGCGCTCATCTGCGACAACGACAACCAGTATCTCTTCTACAGAAAGGACACTCTGGGCAATAAAGACTATCAGGCAAGGTTCAAGCGAAAGTACGGATACTCCTACAACGTGCCCCCTGAGACACTCGAAGAGATGGTTGATGTAGCCGAATTTTTCAACAAATGGGACTGGGACAACGATGGAGAGGAAGAGTATGGCTTTATCAGCAGTGTCAAACGGGGTAATCAAGCCTATTGGTACTCTTTTTCATGGGCTTCACCATTTGTTGTAATTCCTTCGGACAAGATCGACACACCGGGAATTTTCTTCTTCAACCCGGAGAACATGGAGCCCCTCGTCAACAATCCCGGCTGGGTAAAGGGTCTCTCTCTCTATAAAGAGATGTGGGACAGAGGCGCAGCTCCCGGTCTCGACTGGGTACGGGGTGACGTGATCAACGAGATCGTGCTTGGCCATGCTGCCATGGCGATCGACTGGGGTGACATCGGACCGCATACCTATTCCGATGTGTCAGTCGTTACGGGCAAGGTCGGTTATGCACTTCCGCCCGGCTCCAAAGAGTACTGGGATTGGCGAAGCAACAAGTGGGTGAAGACCGACAAGGTCAACAAGGCACCGGTTCACGCCTACAACGGTTGGTCATGGTATATCACCTCGACCACCAAGTACCCCGATCTGGCCTGGAGCTTCATCGATTTCATGCTCAGCTCGGAAATAAGCAATATCGATGTGGCAACTCCAGACAGCGGATTTCAACCGTGGAGAATATCTCATTCCGAGAACCTGCAGTCCTGGGTCGACAATGGCTGGGATATTCAGGATGCCAAAGATTATATCCAGAACACTCTGGACGTTACCGACCATCCCAATTCGGTTATTGATGCACGAATTCCAGGGGCGAGCAACTACTTTGAGGGTATCTATGAACCGTACCTCATTACCATACTTGCGGGGGAGAATACGGCTCAGGAAGCTCTCGATCAGGTTGCCAAGGAGTGGGATGCTCTAACCGAACGGCTCGAAAGGGATAAACAGATAGACTTCTATCAGTGGCATCTGAACTATCGCTAATCGAGTTATTGAGTCAGCATTACAAACCGCCCTTCCTTATGGGAGGGCGGTTTTACTGATCGATTTTTGTAAAATGCCGTGAATCGGTAACTTGTTGTGTGCAGAAATATTTATTGAGACAAGCAGTAAAATATGCTATAGAATACCAGAATCGATACAATACTCAAATCATAGAGTATCAAGGATTTTTTCAATGATTGGTAAATCTGATAGAAACATGAAGTACACGCTGATCGTACCGGTTGTGGCTTTTATACTGGTTATTGCAATATTTCCATTGATCTTTTCCCTATACATGATGTTCTCAAGATGGGCACCGGGCACGGAGGGAATTAAGTTTGTTGGCATGGAAAACTTAAGTGCCATTTCAAAGGACATGAGGTTCTGGCATGCTCTGTGGCTCTCCTATGCCTATGTTGCAATCCTTGTCGTTTTGGAACTGACCCTTGGAACTGTCATCGCCATGGTCCTGCAGAGGGATATTAAGGGAAAGAACTTTTTCCGGGTCTCTTATATGATTCCCATGCTCCTGACACCTGTGGCAGTTTCCTACGTGTTCAAGATGATCTTTGATTTCAATAGGGGACCGGCAAACCACTTTCTGAGCTGGTTTGGTATTCAGCCTGTTGAATGGCTTTCGGGACGAGCCTCTGCGTTAATATCTCTCATCATTGTTGATGTATGGCAGTGGACCCCCTTTATGATTCTCACCATACTTGCAGCTTTTGAAGCATTACCTGAAGAACTCTTCGAAGCTGCTGTGGTGGATGGAGGATCACAGTTCAGGATATTTCAGAAAATCACCCTTCCACTGGCACTGCCGGTTATTGTAACAATCGTACTGCTGCGGACAATCGATGCATTCAAGGTATTTGATACGATATTTATTCTTACCGGTGGCGGACCAGGAACAGCAACAGAGTTACTCAATTTCTACATTTATCTAAAAGGTTTCCGAGCATTTGACCTTGGATACGGCACCGCAATGTCCTGGATGCAGCTTATACTCATAATCGTTATGTTTATGTTTTTCATACGATCTCTCAAGAGACTTGGAGCGCTACGATAATGGCCAACAGTTACTTTAAAGTACCAACGACCCCGAGGAAGATACTTATATACATCGTATTGATAATCTGGTTCCTCTTCGCAATCTTTCCCATTTACTGGATCATAACAATGTCCTTCAAGGATACCCCAGCAGTCTATGGAAAAAGACCCACCTATATTCCATTTTTAGACTTCAAACCAACCTATAAAGCGTGGATACATCTGGTTGGTAAATCTGTTGAAGGTGAGGCTGAATTCATTGCAATGCCCGTGCTGGGCGAAAAGGCTAGGTATTTACGAAACAGCATTATCGTTGCATTGAGTAGTTCCATACTCACCGTTACACTTGGTGTCATGGCGGGATATGCGCTGACCCGTTTCGAGTACAAAAAGTGGAAGAATGATGACATCTCCTTCTTTATACTTTCGCAGAGGATGTTTCCGCCAGTTGCGCTGGCCATGCCCTTCTTCCTACTATTTACCTGGTTCAGGCTCATCGATAAACTGCCCAGTCTCATAATTGTGTACAGTATCATGAACATGCCAATTGTCACCTGGATCGTGAAAGAGTTCTTTACCGATGTTCCGAAGGAGCTCGAAGAGGCGGCAATGGTCGATGGCTGTACCCGTTGGCGTGCACTCTTTCGCATTATCATACCGATGGCTGTTCCAGGAATCGCCGTAGCATTTCTATTCTCATTTATATTTTGCTGGAACGAGTTCTTAATTGCACTTTCGATTACATTTAAAAACGCCAAGACCCTTCCAGTGGGAATGTCCGGTCTGACAACGCTGCGAGGTCCTCTTTACTGGGACATTGCAGCAAATGCCCTAGTGATCATGATACCACCTCTGATCGTTACCATATTTGCAAACAAGTACATTATTCGAGGACTGGCACTCGGTGCAGTAAAACAGTAATATTGATTATATCATTAGATTGCAACCGGCCCACCGATTCATTTAGAGTAATTCCTTTCAATGGAGCGAACAATTTCTACACTATAACCGCTGAACTATTATCGAAATTACCCGATGCTATCAATTTGGTGGAGTTGATCAATGGATAAAATTGATGTATTGTGCATAGGGCAGAGTACAGTTGATATTTTTTGCAATACTCTGGAGAGAGTACCCAGGGAAGGCGAATTTTGCCTGGTCGACCAGATAGCCCTGTTTCCCGGTGGATGTCCAACCAACACCGCATTGGTAACGGCAAAGTTAGGTCTGAAAACCTGTTTGATGACGGCAATTGGCAACGATCACCTGGGAAAATTCCTTCTGGATGAACTTGAGAAAGTTCACATCATAACCGATGGGATAACGGTTCTGGAATGGAGAAGCACCGGTGAATGCGTTATTGTGCTCGTAAAGAATGAAGACCGAAGACTTATTTTTCAGCATGGTGCCAATAGAGAGTTCGGTTTTGAACACATCAGTTTTACTGTTGTCGATCGTTCGAATATGGATTTGCTTATCGATTACCAGGAAAGAAATTCGATGGAAGCAATTTCGGGTGTTATTGAGCTCACCGACTATCTTATCATGAATAGCGATGAGGGTGCCCGTCTCACCGGATTCAAAGATTACCGAATGCAGAGCGATCATTTGCTGAAGAAGGGAGCAAAGAATGTTGTAGTCAAATTGGGAGTCCAAGGATCATATTTAAGAAATCGAGAATCCAGTTCCTGGCCAAGCCCTACCCTGTGGAAACAGCGGATCCAACGGTTGCGGGTGATTCATCTAATGGGGGTATTATCTGCTGATGATTAACATCGGTGAAACCTTTTTGCCCTATCAATGGAGAGAAGTAAGTCCACGTATTTCAAGATTAAAGAAAAAGATTAGAAACAGCCCTCTCAATATTTTTCTCGAGAGAAGTCTTTTATACATCGAAAGCTATAAAAAAACCGAAGGGGAGCCGGTAATTATCCGCAGGGCAAAGGCGTTGAGACACATTTTGAAAAATATGACTATTAGAATTGATCCCGATGAAATAATTGTAGGTGGAAGAACTCCCTATCCTCGTATGGGTTTGCCCTCTACAGAAGGGGATGTCCAGTGGCTTTTAGATGAGCTCGATACGATTTCAGACAGATCACAGGATCCCTTTGCCATATCCGAACTGGACAAGGAAATCTTCAAAACTGAGATCTATCCGTACTTTCAGAATATAACCTTGAAGAAGTATATATTTGACCACCTGTCCGATGAGATATTAGAGGAATGTGAAAACAACATATTTACACTCAATCAGAAAGACCACAGCCAGGGGCACATAGTGCCCTATGTTGAGAAATGGATACAGATGGGTATCGAAGGGATCACTCGGGAGGTTCAACAGGCAAAAGAGAACACTGGGGATTGCGAAAAGATAGATTTCTACACTGCGGTTCTCATAACTCTTGAAGGAGCCAGAGCATTTATTTTTCGCTATGCCGATCGTGCACAAACCATGGGACTGGACGAAATACGGGACATTTGTGTTCGCATTTCGTCGAGACCGCCCAGAAATTTTAGAGAAGCCGTGCAATCGATCTGGTTTCTAATAGTTATTCTTATACTTGAATCAATAGGCAATGCCTTCTCTCCCGGTCGACTCGACAGAATTCTCTACGATTACTATAAGAATGATGTTGGTACCGGGGCGCTGACCGATGAAGAAACAATCGATATCATTGAAGCCTTGTATTTAAAATTAAATGAAGTGGTGGTGGTGAGATCTGAAAGGCAGGCGAAGTACTTTTCCGGATTTCCCATGGGATTTAATATACTGCTTGGTGGCAAGGATGAACTGGGTAAGGATGCAACAAATGAGCTCTCCTACCTCTTTTTAAAGGCGGAAGCGGATCTGCTTCTGCCACAGCCAAACCTGTCGGTAAGAATACATTCGAGAAGTCCCGAGCGCTTTTTACATGCAGTGGGCTATGTTGTCAGTAAGGGGAATGGAATGCCGCAGGTTTTCAATGATGAGGCCATAATCCCCGCGTTGATCAACAGAGGATTTAAGGTTGATGATGCGAGAAATTATGCTGTGATCGGCTGTGTTGAGCTGTGCATACCAGGTAAGTTTCTCGGATTGAGCAACGCTGCCATGATGAATATGGCAAGGCTCTTTGAGGTGAGTTTCGGAGAAAAACTGCATACAGACTTTGAGGAGCTCGAGCGGACCATCGAGAAAAATTTGAAGCGTTCGGTAAAATTGATGGCTGAAGGAAGCAATATTGTTGATAGAGCTCATGCCTTGTTGCTTCCGACACCTTTTCTTTCATCGGTTATATACCACTGCATAGAAAAAGGAGCAGATGTTTCTCGAGGAGGCGCATTTTATAATTTTACAGGTCTACAAGCTGTGGGTATTGCAAATATTGCAGATTCTCTCTATTCGGTGCTTAAAATCGTCTACGAGAATAAGGATTTGAAATACCAACAATTAGCGAAGATGCTCGAAGAGGATTTCAAAGGTCATGATCTTATCAGGCAAAAGATTTTAGAGGGAATTCTAAAATACGGAAATGGCATAGAGAAAGTAGATGATGTTGCACACAAATGGTCTTCTCTGTACAATAGGGAGGTCGAAATATATACAAATCCGCGACGTGGTGGTTTTCAGCCCGGATTGTATACTGTTTCTGCCCATGTACCACTTGGAGAAGTTGTAGGAGCTACCCCGGATGGTCGGTTGAAGGGGGAACCTCTGGCAGATGGTGGTGTTTCACCGATGCGAGGCAGAGACAGGAAAGGCCCCCTTGCTGTCATCGAGTCCGTGAGCAGGGTGGATCAGATGCGGGCGACAAATGGAACACTACTCAATTTGAAATTCCATCCTTCCGTATTTGAGGGGGAGGGTGCAATTGAAAAATTTGCCGGTCTGCTCCGCGGTTTTATGAAACATAAATGTTTTCACGTTCAATTCAACGTCATTTCAGGTGATATCCTCAGAAAGGCGCAATCGAAACCGGACGATTATCGTGATCTGGTAATACGTGTGGCCGGTTACTCCGCTTTTTTTGTAGAGCTCAATGAAACTCTGCAAAATGACATAATTGAACGTACAGAATATGCCGGATAATCGATAGAAGATGGAGAAAAAAGATGAAATCTTCCACTGTCAGGGAAAAAAGGGGCGTCAATGAAAGCGGCTTGGTCTCTCTTGAGCCGGAGCATATACTCAAGCCGGGGATGCGGGAGTTTGATCGGGGGCAGAGATTGCGCTCACGTGTCATCAGTGTGAATCCCCATATCTGTATCGAGCGTGCACGGTTCGTTACACAGGTGTATAGAGAAACAGAGCATGAGCACATACTCATCCGGAGGACCAAGGCGTTCGATAGGATACTCCGGAATATCAGTGTCTATATTCTCGATGATGAGCTCATTGTGGGTCATCAGGCCTCGAGGCAGAGAAGTGCACCTCTTTTTCCGGAGTTTGCAGTGAGCTGGCTTGTTGATGAAATCGATACACTGGAAACAAGGCCGCAGGACAAATTTATGGTACCGGCTGATGTGAAGAGAGAATTCCTGGAAGAGATATTTCCCTACTGGAAGGGCAGGACCATTAGTGACCGATTGTATTCATATCTGACGGAAGATATACGGCTTCAACGTTTTGCAGCGACCGTTTTCAGTCTGGGCTGTCACGAAGAACAGGGACTCGGACATGTCGCTCTCGATTATACAAAGGTTTTACATTTGGGGATCGAGGGCATCAAATCTGAGATCAATGAGCACATGGCAGGATTAAAGCTGTGGAAAAGGGAAGACTATGAAAAAAAACTGTTCTATGAGTCATGTCTCATGATATGCGACTCGGTTGTTGGGTTCGCACGTCGCTACGGTGAAAAGGCAAAGCTAATGGCCTCGGTTGAAAGGGATGCGACTCGGAGAGATGAGCTCTTGACGATTGCCCAAAATTGTAACCGTGTTCCGGAGAATCCGGCAGGTAATTTTTATGAAGCACTGCAGTCATTCTGGTTTGTTCAGCTGGTACCGCAGATATATGACAACGGTGTATCCATATCCCCCGGACGTTTTGATCAGTACATGTATCCCTACTATACCTCAGATATTTCCAATAAACGATTGACAAAGGTGGGGGCACAACAACTCCTCGAAGCTCTCTGGGTAAAGTTTACAGAACCCATAAAGGTCTACGCTTCCAGTGATGCGGAATTCTGGGCAGGTTATCCTATGGGGCAGAATCTCTGTATCGGCGGTATAGGACCTGACGGTGAGGATGCAACCAATGATCTGAGCTATCGCCTTCTGGAAGCCCATTCACACATGTTGCTCATGCAGCCAAACTTCTCTGCACGTATTCATCAGCGTACACCCCATACATTTCTTCTGGAAGTATGTAGAGCAATTCGGCTGGGCAACGGTATGCCACAGATCACTAACGATGACGTATTTATTTCGGCTTTAACGAGCATCGGTGTTTCGCTGAAAGATGCAAGAGATTACGTTCCTATAGGTTGTGTTGAGGCTGCTCCGACAAATGCGTGGGGAAGATGTAATGGGGGCTATTTGAATTTAACGAAAATAGTGGAACTGGCGTTGAACAATGGAATCTGCAGACTAACAGGCAAGCAGGTCGGACCCCGAACCGGTGATCCACGAAAATTCAAGACATTTGAGCAGGTCGTAAAAGCTTATAGAGAACAGATGAAATACTCGGTGGAGAGGTTGGTAACCTGGGACAACCTTCTCGATATGAATAATGCACATTTGATGCCCACCCCCTTCACCTCTATGGTGGTGGCCGATTGTATTGAGAGTGGAATTGACGTAACAGCGGGGGGAGCGCGGTACAACTGGACCGCGCCTTCTGGAATTGGAATAGCAAATGCCGGTGATTCACTATTTGCTGTTAAGAAGATGGTATTTGATGAAAAGGCCGTCACAATGCAGACTTTAATAGACGCTCTGGATTCAAATTTTGAAGGGTATGTAGACCTGAGACAAATCCTGCTGAACAAGGTACCAAAATACGGAAACGATATTCACGAAGTTGATCTTATGGTGAAGTTTGCAACCGATGTTTTCCTGGATACAATAGAGGGGTACGAAACATACCGCGGCGGACCCTTTGTAGCGTCACTGATACCCGTAACGTCCTACGTTGCATTTGGAAAGGGGACAGGTGCAACACCTGATGGTCGGTGTGCAGAGGAACCTCTTGCCGATGGCATTTCTCCCACGAGCGGGATGGATCGCAGTGGACCAACCGCTGTTTTTAAATCGGTGTGCACGATCGATCATCATAGGTGTCCGAGCGGAGTTATCTTTAATCAGAAAATAAACCCCGAGATACTTTCAACGCAGGAGGGTCTGAAAAAATTCGCTGAACTGATCCGCACCTATATACGATTGGGCGGCTGCCACGTGCAGTTCAATATCGTTTCAGCGGACACCTTGAGGGATGCTCAAGAGAAACCTGAGGAACACCAGGGGCTCGTGGTGCGGGTGGCAGGGTACAGTGCCTTCTTCAATGAGATTCATAGAGATGTGCAGGATTCGATTATCGCGAGAACCGAGCAGACAATATAGATAGTTGCCTTTATTCTATGGTAGATATGTTATAGTTGCACTACATACAGGGGTAAATTCAATGGGCACTGAAATAACTGCAAATGTCACTGTCCAACCGGAACATATCCTTAAACCAGAAATGAATGAGTATGGAAGAGGGCAGAGATTGCGGCAACGTGTTATCTCTGTGGATCCGTTCATCTGCATTGAGCGTGCTCGGCTTGTAACACAGTCATACCGGGAAACCGAACATAAGCATATACTTGAACGTCGTGCAGAAGCATTCGATAAAATACTACGGGGAATCAGTGTTTACATTCTCGATGATGAGCTCATTGTGGGTCATCAAGCCTCGCGGCAGAGAAGTGCGCCCCTATATCCCGAATTCGCTGTACAGTGGATAGCCGATGAAATCGAAACCTTCCAGACTCGCAATCAGGATAGATTTATAGTTCCGGAAAGAGTAAAGAGGGAGTTTCGAGAGGAAATTTACCCTTACTGGAAGGGTAAGACCCTTGGCGATCGTGTACAATCTTATTTAACCGAAGAAATAAGACTTCAGCGCTTTGTTGCCAACGTTTTTAATGTCAGTGGCCATGAAGATAATGGTTTGGGACACGTTGCGCTTGATTACCGGAAAGTTTTAAAATTGGGTCTTGAGGGGATAAGATCGGAAATCGAGGAACAGCTACGAAAACTGAATCTCTGGGAACGGGAGCATTATAATAAACGACTTTTTTATGAATCATGTATCCGTATGTGCGATTCAGTTGTCGCCTTTTCCCACCGATACGCGGCGAAGGCCAATCAAATGGCGAAAATAGAATCCAATCCTGAAACAAAGGCTGAGCTTGCAAAAATAGCAGAAAATTGCCTCAGAGTTCCGGAAAAACCTGCAAGCACTTTTTACGAGGCACTGCAGTCATTCTGGTTTCTACAGCTTTTACCTCAAATTTACGATAATGGAGTTTCTATTTCTCCCGGTAGATTCGATCAGTATATGTATCCCTACTATTCAGCGGACATTACCGCTGGCCGGTTATCGAAAATACAGGCTCAGGAACTCATTGAGGCTCTCTGGGTTAAGTTCACGGAACCGATCAAGATATACAGAGCAGCCGATGCCGCCTTTCATGCTGGCTATCCCATGGGACAGAATCTCTGTGTCGGTGGGATAGGGCCCGATGGGATGGATGCAGCGAATGATTTGAGCTATCGATGCCTCGAGGCGCATTCACATATGTTGCTTATGCAGCCGAATTTTACCGCTCGGCTTCACCTAACTACTCCCCACGAATTTTTAATGAAAGTCTGTGAGGCGATCAAGCTTGGAAATGGCATGCCGCAGATAACCAATGACGAAGTTGTCATACCGGCTCTGACAGGTATTGGAATATCACTTGGGGAGGCCAGAGACTATGTGCCGATAGGATGTGTTGAGACTGCTCCACCGAATGTGTGGGGGAGGTTGAATGGGGGTTATCTCAATCTCGCCAAGATCGTGGAACTTGCAATGAGTAACGGTGTCTGCAGGATCTCAGGGCAGCAGGTTGGTCCGAAAACCGGCAATCCAAGGGAATTCAAGGGATTTGAGGAAATAGTTACGGCGTTCCGAAAACAGATTGAATATGCAATAGAAAAACTGGTAACCTGGGACAACCTCATCGATCGAGCTCATGCTGAATATATGCCCACACCATTCACCTCGGTTATGGTGGGCGATTGTATTTTGAATGGAAGGGATGTCACCGAGGGTGGTGCGCGATACAACTATACAGCTCCCTATGGAGTAGGGATAGCAAATGCTGCAAACTCGATCTTTGCCGTTAAAAAGCTTGTATTCGACGATAAGCTCCTGTCGATGGATGAACTGGTGGAGGCTCTTGAAAAGGATTATGATGGGAGAGAGGATTTAAGACAGATCCTGATAAATAAAGTCCCGAAGTACGGCAATGATATTCATGAGGTCGATCTCATGGCAAAGCTCGTAGCCGATCTATTTTTCGATTCAATGAAGGGATACGAAACATATAGAGGTGGCCCGTTCGTTGGCTCCTTTATCCCCGTTGCCTCCTATGTTGCACTGGGTATGTCAACAGGCGCCACACCCGATGGAAGAAAGGCAGGAGAGCCGCTGGCAGACGGAATTTCACCCACAGCAGGGACCGATCACTCCGGGCCGACAGCAGTGTTCAAATCAGTGTGTATAATAGATCACCGGCGGATACCCAACGGTGTCATTTTCAATCAGAAAATAAGCCCTGCAGTATTTTCAACTGCCGATGGAATGCAAAAGTTTGCTGAATTAATCAAAACCTATGTCAATTTGGGCGGTTGCCACGTGCAGTTCAACATCGTTTCAGCTGATGTGCTGAAGGATGCCCAGAAGAAACCGGAGGAACACCGGGGGTTGGTGGTCCGCGTTGCTGGGTACAGTGCTTTCTTCAACGAGATTCATAGAGACGTACAGGATTCGATTATCGCGAGAACCGAGCAGCTGCTGTAAGGTTGAATTGTGGGTACTGCTTATAGAACATGGATTAAAGCTCAATTATTTCACTATGGGCATCGGAGAAGGGCTCACAACCGTTCTTTGTGACCCTGAATCCATCCTCCCAACGAAAACCATAATCATCACCGGTGAAAAAAGTATCGGCCATGAAGGTCATGTTCGCGAGCAGCGGGTAGTCGGAGGTTGTTTCCATCCATGGTTTTTCCACTTCTATGATACCGGTACCGTGACAGGGTCCGTACAAAAAGTAACGTTCATAGCCGTGCTCCTTGAAATACTCGTAGTATTTATTCGCTACTTTCCTGGCAATTACCCCTTCATCGATCCAATCATAGGTTTTAAGGTGCACATCCAAACCGAACTGTACGTGCTTTTTCATGCTGTCGGGCATCTTTCCAAAGATAACGGGTCTGCCCACCGATGACGAATATCCTTCAAACCTTGCACCAATACAGAGCTGAATGAGCTGTCCCTTTTCGATCTTATCGTAGGTTGCACGCGCAATAGCATTTCTTGTCTTCTTGCCTCCAAAAACATAGTTTGGGAATCCCTCGCATTCAGCACCATGATGATACAGGGCTTCATAAACGATGCCTAATGCCTCCTTTTCAGTCATTCCCGGTTTCATCTTTTCCAGTATATCCTCCAAAGCGAGCTCGCTGATGCGATGCGCCTCCCTGATCATACCGATCTCGTTTTCAGATTTGATCATGCGCATTTCTGAAATAATCCACTCGGCGCGGATCATCTCTCCCTTTTTACCAAGCGCCGCCCTTGCACCCTCATATACTGGTAAGGGAAGAATGGTGAAATCACCCAATGCGAGCTTCTCTATCCCTCTGCCGTTTGAGACCTCGTCGAAAATTGCAGAAAAAGTAGCGACCGGGATGTCCGGATACTCCGGTTCAGCCGATTCCCTGTATTCCATCATCTTTCTTATTTTTTTAATTTTACTCCTGTCACTGGCAAAGGGTTCAGCCTCGGGACCGATAAGCAGAATCGGCTCCCCTTCTCTGGGCACAATTACTCCGGCTGATTCGAATATAGGCCAGTGATCGCTGAGATACCGCACGTTTGCCTGGTCCGCCTCGTTGCAGTGAACCAGGTAGGCATCGTAGTCGTTCTCGTTGAGCTTCTGTTGTATACGGGCTATTCGATCGGCGAATTCGGAATCCGGTATTCTTTTTTCCATTACGGTTCCTTTATGGCTGGATTTAATAGAGCAAAAAATATATCATATGTCGGTAATCGTGAGAGCAATTTGCATGTAGGATACATCGATCTGGGAATTAATACAATTGAAATTATATGGATAGTTAGTATAATAGGGGCTGCGAGAAATGGTTGATAAGAGTACACGATACGATGTAACCTGCGTTGGAATACTGGTGGCGGATGTTTTTAGTGCGCCAATAGATGAGATTCCTCACGCTGGAATGTTGACCCTGGTTGATAGGATCTATCCTGCAACCGGTGGATGTGCTTCCAATACCGGAGTGTCACTGGTAAAGCTCGGTGCGCGGGTAGGTCTCATAGGAAAGGTGGGGGATGACATATTTGGAGAATTCATCATCCGGGATATGAAAGAAAAGGGATTGGATACATCAGGAATAACCGTAACCTCCCAGTTTCCCACATCAAAGACCATCATAATTCCAGTGAAGGGCGAAGACCGTAGGTTTATTCATGTAATTGGAGCCAATGCTGATTTAGGTTATGATGATCTCGACCTTGATATGATAAGGTCAAGTCGCGCATTGTACATCGGCGGTTTTTTACTTCAATCCAAAATGGATCAGGAAGCTGTAGGTCGTTTGTTCAGATTTGCAAAGGAGAAGGGTATAGTTACTGCCCTTGATGTAATCGTACCTTCGAATTTTAAGGACAGCATAGAATATTCGGTAGCCAAGGTTCTTCCCTATACCGATCTCTTTCTTCCAAATCTTGACGAGGCATCACTGCTCACCGGTACGGCTGATCCCCTTGAGCAGGCTCGTATATTCAACAGGCTTGGCTGTAATGTCGTGGTCATTACGATGGGTGAGGAGGGATCCCTGGTTATGAGGGGTGAGCAGGCTCTTCGGGCGACCTCATTTCGGATTGACGTGGTTGACCCCTCTGGTGCAGGAGATGCATTCGACGCAGGTTTTATCTGGGGTATGCTCCAGGGATGGGATTTAGAGCGTATCATTAATTTCGCATCCGCACTCGGTGCTTCCGCCTGTCTCGAGCTTGGAGCTACTCCAGGGGTCTTTACAAAGGATGAGATTGGGAAGTTTCTTGAACGTAACAGACTGAGTATTGAGGTTTTATCATAAGGAGTATACTGTTATGCCACTACACCCTTTAAGAGAGATTCT